>JBCCIM010000027.1 GCA_039111535.1 Bacteroidota bacterium
ATTTTATAATAATATTATAGTCTATTAATTTAATTATTCGCGTATCCCTTCACTCATTCAAGGCATTTCTGGCACCTGCCCTTAGGTTGTAGTTGCAAGTATTGATAGCCCCATATCATTTCAGACAATGATGGGCATAGTGTAGGTTATTTGTGGAGTAGCACGCATTCCCATGGAAAGCAAAACGCGCAGTTGGAGAGACCGATTAAAAGGACAGGATAACCTGGCCCAGTTTATCCGCGGCTCAGGGGGTGGCTTTGCTATCAAGATTTTATCGACGGCGGTCATTTTTGCCTCCACGATGTCGCTCACGCGCCTCCTGGGCAAAGAAGAATGGGGGGCTTATTCATTTGCCATTGCCTGGCTGAGCACCCTCTTGATCATCGCCCGATTTGGATTTAACAAGTCGGTCATCCGGTATGTAGCAGCCTACCGATCCAAGCAGGATTGGTCGCGCATAAGCGGCTTCATCAAGTACGGACAGCGGACCTCGCTTAAAATTGCAACAGGGCTATCGCTTTCGGTCGGACTTATCGTATTTCTCTGCCGGCCTTACATCATCAACAAGTACGGGGATGACGCATTTTTCAATTCCCTGATGATCGCGCTGATCTTTCTGCCACTGGTTGCGCGATTAGAAATCCAGGAAGGCATTCTGGATGGCTTTAAACGCGTGGTGCTCTCTCAGCTTTCCATGCGCACGTTACGGCCGGCGCTGATTGCAATCCTGCTGATTTCGATATATCACCTCACGGAGATTGGTCAGTTTTTGCGCCCCGAAGGCGACACAGTGATGCACGCAGAGCTTGCGATCATTATCAACCTCTTTGCTACCATTTGCGCTGTCCTGCTTTCCTTCTGGCTAATCAGGCGAACGGTCCCAGGTGAAGTAGGCAAAGCCAAACCAAGCTACGAAAAGAAAGAATGGCTCAGCACGTCACAGGATATGATGCTCACGTCGGGCTTCAACTACATCCTGATTTCTGCGGACAGCCTGATGCTTGGCTTGCTGATCGACACAGATGCCGTTGGTGTTTACCGCATTGCGTCACAGGTTGCAGTTGCCATTGTGATTGCTTTAACTGCCATGAACGGCATCCTCCACCCTATTGTGGCAGATCTGTACGCCAATAACAAAAGGCAAGAATTACAACGTATCGTTTCCATTGGTGCAAATGCAGTATTTGCCATTTCAATCATTGGCGGGCTTATTTTGTATTTTTCTGCCGACTTTCTCCCTCTCTTGTTCGGGGCAGAGTATATTGAGCCAATTCCCTTGCTGCGGATCCTGATATTCGGCCAGATATTTAACGCCTGCGCCGGCCCAGCTGTATTATTGCTTAACATGACAGGTCACCAGCGAGACGCCGCCAAAATCATGGCATTTGGCGCTATCCTAAATCTGGGCCTGAACGCAGTCCTGATTACCAACATGGGCATCAAGGGCGCAGCAATCGCAACCATCATAACAACATTACTGTGGAACATCGCAGCTGCACTGGTGGTGTGGCGCCGGCTTCGAATCGTCAGCTTTGCACTGTGGTGGCCACGCAATAAAAAATCATCTTAAGTGGCAGACGCTGTAGCACCCATATTCTTGTTTTCGCTTCCTCGCAGTGGCTCTACCCTGCTGCAGCGCATTCTCGCCAAACATGAGGAGGTCGACACAGCAGCTGAGCCCTGGCTACTGCTCCCCTTATTCAGCACGCTCAGGAGCGACGGGATTTACACGAACTACGACCAGAATGCTGTTGTAGAAGCTGTCAAAGATTTCTACACCGCCATTGATGGCGGCAAGCCGGCGTTTCTGGATGAAGTCCGCCAGATGGCCCTCAACCTGTACGGCCGGCGCACCCAGAAAGGCGCAACCTATTTCCTCGACAAAACGCCCAGATATCACCTCGTCGTTTCCGAAATTCTGGAGACATTCCCCGATGCCCGCTTCATTTTTCTGTGGCGCAATCCGCTCTCGATTATCGCATCGATGTTAGACACCTGGCACCGCGGCCACTGGTATCTGTATTTCTTCAAAGTAGACCTTTTTGAAGGCTGGGCGAGGCTCGTGGAAGCCTATACCGCGAATCAAGACCGCGTGCTGGGTATCAATTACGAAGACCTTCTAAAAAACCCTGAAGACACCGCACAAAAGATCTGTGACTATCTAGATCTGCCATTCCAGCAAGCCATGATTGAGGACTTTCAAAGTGTTGACCTGCAGGGAGACATGGGTGATCCTACCGGGACAAAATCTTATAAGTCAATCAGCGACAAACCGCTCAACAAATGGAAAGGCTCGTTACGTAACCCCATTCGAAAATCATGGTGCAAGAAGTACTTACATTGGCTTGGTCAGGAACGGCTAGCCGCCATTGGCTACGACCAGGCAGCGTTGCTTAAAGAGCTGAAAGAAACACCGACTTCCTTTAAACGCATGGGCGGTGATATGGCACGTATTTCTTATGGATTTCTTTACCAGTTTGCAGAATTACGGCTTTTTCAGGATAAACTTAAACAGCTCCCCAACCTGAAAGAGATCCATCCACATCTTTAGAAAGAAACCAGTTGCTCGAATAAGGCTTTACGGTCTGTAATATGGTAAAGTTATGTACGCGCAAGCCCTTAACAATTAAGGATTTTTGTTAATTGCCGATACGCGAAAATAGCCGCCATGGTCTTTCAGCAATAACCCCGACCCTGTAACGAATCTGAGGTGTAGTTGTAAAGCCGGATCACATCCTGCGATATAGTGCAATTATACTGTAGACCCACACAACTACACTTGTTTGCAATTAACTTCCTGTGTTTGCAGTTAACGCCGTTGCAGCAACGCACTTTTTTGATAGATTACGGACAGCCCCCCATTGGTACCCAGTGTTCTTTGTAAGTACTGATGGGATAATTATTTTCGTTCAAAACGAGATTCCCGCCAAGCGTGCAAAATTCCATGAAAGATAAATCCGTCAGGATTGCCGCCATCCTTGCTTCATACAACCGTAAAGAACTGACCCTGCAGTGTCTGGACGCTTTGTTTGCGCAACAGTCTGATACGCTCGATATTCGGGCCTACTTACTGGATGATGGCAGTACAGATGGTACAGCCGAAGCCGTCACCGAACAGTTTGACAATGCTGTTGTCATTACGGGGGATGGTTCTTACTTCTGGAACGAGGGCATGCGGACTGCTTTTGCAACCGCACTTGATGCCGGCGCAGACTATTACCTCTGGCTCAATGACGACACAACACTGGAGCCTGATGCCCTGCAACGCCTTGTGGATACACAACAAGGCCTTGAGCAAAGTGGACACCCCCTTTCAATTATTGTGGGCTCAGTCCAGGATCCAGAGACCGGTGACCTTACTTATGGCGGGATGAAACGCGACAGCAAGTGGCATCCCTTTCATTTTAAGCTGGTCACGCCCGGCACAGCACCAAAAAAGTGTGATGTCATGCATGGCAACTGCGTTTTGATTCCGCATGAGGTAGCAGCCCTGGCCGGCAACATGGACGCCGGCTACTCGCATGCTATTGGTGACATCGATTACGCATTAAAAGCTGGTAGCAAAGGCGCATCCATCTGGATCGCACCCGGATTTGTGGGCACCTGCTCAACCAATCCTGTAGCTGGTAGTTGGCTGGATACATCCCTCTCGCTCCGTGAACGATGGAAACAAATGAGCGGACCAAAAGGCTTACCGCCTTCAGACTGGATGCTTTTCTCCAGGAAGCATGCCGGCATACTCTGGCCCGTTTTTGGCTCTCTACCCTACATACGCCTCGTTTTATCCTCGATAAAAGCTAAAATCCGCCCCCAGGAGCTACATCCCGTCGCGTAATCCACACGAAGAAGTCAGCATTTGCATGCTGAGCGTTTTCAGCGAAAGAATAGAAATTGGCGGATATGGTTTACGTTGTTACACCTGTATATAACAGAAAGGAACTGACTGAACGGTTTCTTAAATGTTTATTTAATCAAACCTACAACGACCTCGAAGTTGTTATAGTTGATGATGGATCAACAGACGGTACGTCTGACATGATCGAGACCCTGTATCCCCGCGTCACCCTCATCAAGGGCACCGGCGATCTGTGGTGGTCTGGCGGCACCAACGAGGGACTGCTCTATGTCATCGAAAAGGCAACCGATGATGATTTTGTATTGATCATCAACGACGACCTGGAATTCGAAAGCGACTATATCGAGAAGATTGTCAATTTTGCCAGGGAGCACCCGAAGACGCTCGTTGGCTCAACGGTTGTAGACATCGAACATCCCGACATTATCTGGGACGGCGGCCGCATGACCAACTGGTTCACTGCCAAAGATCGGATCCTGAATGTTGGCCGGTCGCTGGGTGAGTTCAAGAAAGGCGCCTACTTTGAAGTGTCTCAACTCACGGGCCGCGGTATGCTCGCACCTGTTAGTGTATTTAAAGATGCCGGCATCTACGATGCTGTTCGATTCAAGCACCGGGGTGATACAGAATTTCCTGTCCGGGCTACCAAATACGGCTATAAACAAGTGGTGTATTACGATGCCATTGTAAAGAGCCACGTAGACAATACGTATGAGTTTGATATCAAAGATGAGTATCACCTCAGCGACATCAAGCGCTACTTCTTTGATTTCAGGTCTTCTTTCTGGGTTAAGTTCAGGTTTAACTTTGCCCTAAAAACGGCAAAATCGCCGTTTCAGTTCATAAGCTTCTTTACTTGCGATATGATTCGGATTACGGTTCATTTTTTGAAGCGTCTAAAATTGACCAGTTAAACGTTTGCGACTTCACTGATCGTTGGCTGTGGCCAGGGTTATTATTTCAAGCCACACCAACCAACCGCAAATGTCATACTGCATCTTGTAGAAAAGATAAATGAGTAAAAAACAAAAGAAAGGACGGTGCCTTTTTATTGTATGGAAAGGGTACCAGCGCAGGGCTGAAGTATTGGCGCCCCTTTTCGACGCAGATATCAAGTTTATTCCGCACCTCTTTCGAGGGAAATACTTGCGTCCGTTGGATTACCTGTACAAACTGATGGTGACGGTCATTTATATGATCCGCACGCGGCCGGCGTATGCCATCGTACAGGCACCGCCACATTACGCCGCCCTCCCTCCTCTTCTGCTGGGAACGCCGTACATCATCGACGGCCACAATGGCATTTTTCAATCGTACTGGCACAAGCTGCCGCTCTTCTCCACAATCATGAAGAAGTCCAAGGCGATCATTGTGCACAATCCTGAATTCCTGGCCCTCTTTGGCAAGACATTTCCCCAAAAGCCGTTCATCGTTGTTGCTGACCCGTTGCAGTACATTGAATCTAAAGACGTAAGCCGGACAGATAACCAAATTCTGTTTGTCTGCTCTTTTGACCATGATGAACCAATTGATGCAATCATCAACACGATCGAACGCACGCCCGATTACAACTTTGTTATCACGGCTGATCCGAAGAAGTTGCCGGCCCAACAGCGGCAACGCCTCGAAGCCTGTGATAACTTGCGGCTCACCGGATTCCTGAGTACCAAAGAATACCATGACACGTTGTGCTCAAGCACCGCAGCTATAGCGCTGACAAACATGGTTGCCACGCAGCAGTCCGGTGCTTGCGAAGCGCTGTCATCAAATACGCCGCTCATTGCTACGCGCTCTACGCTCTCAGAAAAATTATTTGGCGATTGGGCGATTCTGGTTGACAACAACGCCGACTCAATTGTCGCCGGCATCCGCACCCTTTCCCCAACAACGCTGGATTTAACATCGGAACGTAAAGACTGGAATAACGCAGTACAATCCGGCGTCTCCAAAGTAAAGCTGGAAGTACTCGGCGAATCAGAGCCAATTCCAGAAGAAACAATGTAAAACACAAGCCCCTCCTTGCTATCTGCATGGAATTTCTCGCAGGCATGTGACAGAAAATAAGCCCCCCTTATCCTCTCTGGCACCATTCCTATCCACAAGATATACCTGCTTTATCCATCGCTATGCGATCTACTTTTTGCCTCCTGCTTTTCATGTCTTTTGCCTCCACAGCCCAAGGCCAATCCTGTTATTTGCAGCAGGATTGCGGCCCCGGTATGTTGTGTGACGGCAATGGTAGTTGTCAACCCGTTCGTTCATTGCTAGACACTGGCAACAACACGCTCTACTGGGTTGACCAGGCCGGCGGAAACGATGCGTTTCCCGGCACAGAATCACAACCTTTCAAAACCATACAACGCGCCGTACAGGCTAACACCATTGATCCCGGAGACGCGGTCATTATTCGGGCCGGTACCTACTACGGACAGGTAAGTCCTGGTACGGGTGGCACTGCCGGCAACCGGATTACCATTACCTCTTTCCCAGGGGAAGAAGTTATTGTTTCCGGTGCGATCAATCTTACGGGAAGCTGGACACAAGACGGCAACGCCTGGCGCCTGAGCTGGCCTTATGAAGCGTTATGGCACCGGTATGAAGGCCCCAACGACTTGTTTGGCGAAGCACGCCGGCGCGACGTGCTCATTGCTGACGGGCAGATGCTGCAAGCCGTGTACTCGCGGGCTGATGTACGGGAGGGCACGTTCTTTCTCGAAGGGTCACCCTATAACCCGACCACCATGTACACCATGCTGCCGGGCAACAAAAATCCGAACAGTGCTTCCATGCAAACCAGCTTGTTGAATCACCTGTTCAACCCGTCCAACAACGAGCCAAGTTGCCGGTTTGGTAATGTTAAAGGCTTTTACCATTTGATTGGTATTACCTTCAGACATACGGCAAACGATGGACAAATGGGCGCAGTTTGCGCCGGCACCGAAGGTTCAATCATTGAGAACGTGACCGCTGAATGGACCAATGGCTCTGGCTTCCTGATCTCAGGCAACAACCACATCGTCCGCGGTGTTCGGGCATACCACAACGGTATGAGTGGAATCCGTGGCAATATCTGCAACAACTGTGTGGTTGAACACTCAGAAAGCAAATTCAACAACTGGAAAGGCTACAAACCGTTCTGGGAATCAGGGGGTGGTAAATGGCTGTACACGTCGAACAGTGTATTCAGAAATCTGGACTTCTCTGACAACGAAGGCCCGGGCCTGTGGCTCGACATGGACAACTTCGATAACATTATCGAGAACAACGTCTTCGACAATAACCTCGGCGCCGGCCTGTTTCTTGAGTGGACAACGGACCGCACCATTGTTCGCAACAATGTATTTACACGCGCCCGCTATGCCTGGCCCACCTTCTATGGACACGGCTTGCTCATTCATGCAGCAAATGATAACATCGTACTGCATAACACCTTTATGAAAAATGAAGGTGGTGGTATGCGTATCCGTGCTGACGACCGGGACCGTGCCATCGGCAACAGGTATTACAACAACCTCTTTATTGCCAACACACTCATTGACTGGAGCAGCGACAGAAAGAGCAGTGAAATTTCGTTTGAAGAGCATAGTGGCGACGCTGATGCACGATCCAACAAAGGAGAAGGCAACGTATTTTGGTACCGTGGCTACTCCACACATGAGTACAATACATACCAGTACCGGACCAAAGGCTCCAATGGCAGCAACGTTGTGCGCAGCTCAACGCTTGCAGACTGGCAAAACAAAGCCTTAACCGATTATATGTCTTCGACGATACTTCCAGCTGAACCGCATGTGGTCGACACCACGGACCATGTGAACGGCTGGCGGCTGGCAGCTGAGTCGCAGGTCATCGGCAGAGGGGTTTCCCTCCCTGCTGACCTGACTCCGCTCCTGGTTGACTTTGATGGGGATCCACGCCCCGTCCAGGGTGCCGACGTAGGTGCTGATCAGTACAAGTTTGGCGAAATTGAGCCTCCGCCGCCGTCAGGCGTTTCAGGTGATGCTTCGGGCAATGGTCTTGTAACAGCGCTGGATGCTTCTCTTATCTTGCAGCACGCAAGCGGGCTGGTTGATCTGGATGGCAATACGCATGCAGATGCATCGGGTGACGGCTCGGTATCTGCATATGACGCATCGCTTATTTTACAATACATAACAGGCTTTCTCACCTGCCTGCCGGCAGATATAGCCTGTATGCCTGGCAAAAGATTTTAATTATACGTTGGTATGAAGGTACTGCTATCCGCATATGCTTGTGAACCGCACCGGGGGTCTGAAGAAGGCTTCGGATGGAACTGGTCCACACATTTGGCGCGAGAAGGACATGAGGTGTGCGTGCTTACCAGGAACTGGGCACAAGATAAAGTTGAGCGGGAAATGCAGGAAAACCCTATCCCTAATCTACGCTTTATTTTTGTTGATATTCCGGCCCGATACAAGCCGGCCATGAAAGGCATTTTCGGCGTATACGCCCATTACTTTTTATGGCAAAAAGCAGCATATCGGCAAGCGCAGCAGTTGCTTAAAACAGAAGACTTTGACCTGGCGCACCATGTAACCTGGGGCAGCCTCATTGGCGGCTCATGGCTGTGGCGCCTCGAAGACAAACCTTTTGTTTTTGGTCCGGTTGGCGGCGGACAGGTTGCACCCGACGCATTCAAGCCGTACTTCCCTACCCGGTGGCGCCAAGAGTCAATTCGGACCTATATCACAAAAAAGGTACTGCCTTCTTTGCCCTCAACGAAGAAAATGCTCCGGCATACTGCGCTCCTGCTTGCAACCAATAGCGATACCCTGCACATTGCAGAACAAATGGGTGCAAAAAAAGCCGAGCTCTTTCTGGATACTGGATTACCAGACCATTACTTTGCGGACACTGCAAAAGATGGTTTCACAGACAATCGGATGAACATTTTGTGGGTCGGCCGGTTGCTAGAAAGGAAAGCCATCAAGTTGTCACTGCAAGTATTGGCTAAATTGAATTTCCCTTTCCGGATGACCATTCTGGGTGACGGTCCGGAAGATGTATATGTTAATGATTGGATCAGGGAAATGGGGCTTGCGGACCGCGTTGAATGGAAAGGACGCGTTCCCTGGGATGAAGTACAGCGCGCATACGAGCAAAACGAAGTCTTCCTGTTCACTAGCCTGCGCGACTCTTTTGGATCACAGTTGCTCGAAGCAATGAGTAATGGCCTGGCCATCGTTACGCTGGATCACCAGGGTGCACACGATTTTGTACCCGATGGCGCCGGCATCCGCGTACCTGTCTCAACACCCGGGGCAACAATCAACAGATTGGCTGAAGCCCTAACCCATATTCATGAAAATCCGGAAAAGCTCCCGCTAATGAGCAAAACAGGGCTGGATTTTGCGCGACAGAACAATTGGACTGTCAAAGCTGCAGAAATGACAAAAATGTACCAGTCGGTAGTGAAGAATTTGCCGGCAAAAGCACTGCATTAATTATATTAACCGTTAATTTTCAGAAGGCTTTTCCTTTTCAGCATGAAAACCAGGCTGCTACGAAGATGAAGTAAGTTTGGTTGGATTTGATAATTTTGGATGCTCCTTCCTGCTTAGACAGGTCTAATGATAAAGACACATAGGGACTATCGAGATATTTTAAATATGCACGTCGATGTGACCAGCTACCCAGATGCTGCTGGCAGGGTGGTGAATTGGGCATCAAATGGACAATCTCGATATGTCTGCGCGGCAAACGTGCACATGGTAATGGAAAGCCATGATGATATGGACTTCCAGAAAGTGGTCAACGGAGCTGACCTTGTAACCCCTGACGGTGTTCCGCTCGTCTGGGCTTTGAAATTTCTAGGCGTTTCTGAAGCCACGCGTGTATACGGTCCGGATCTTACCCTCCACGTGTGCAAACAGGCTGCTGAAGAAAATATCCCTATTGGTTTGTACGGCGGTACACCGGAAAGCCTCGAGGCTTTTGTCCAGTTCCTCGAAGCCAATTATCCGGGTATCCAGATAAATTGTAAAATTGCACCTCCCTTTCGCCCGCTTACGCCGGAGGAAGACGTGCAATACACACAACAGATCAATGAATCGGGTGTCCGCATTTTATTTGTGGGGATTGGATGCCCAAAGCAAGAAAAATGGATGGCAGAGCATAAAGATAAGCTCTCTGCCGTAATGCTTGGTGTAGGTGCAGCGTTCGACTTTCATACGGGTCGTGTAAAGCAAGCACCTTCATGGATGCAACGTGTCGGACTTGAATGGCTGTTCAGATTACTGATGGAGCCCCGACGGTTGTGGAAACGGTACTTCAAGCACAATCCGCGATTTGTATTTCTTTTTATCAGACAAATGATTTTTGCCAAGGCACCAGGCTGACAAACTGGCTGCATGCCAAAACCCTAAACGATAAACTAATAGACGAATGAGTACCCAAACATTAATTGAACCTCATGGCGGTGAGCTTTGTGAGTTGCTTCTTACAGGTGATGAATTAGCAAAAGCAACAAAAGAAGCAATTAACTACCCTTCTATCACACTTTCAGCTCGTCAACTTTGTGACATTGAATTGCTCTTATCTGGCGGTTTCTCTCCGTTAAAAGGGTTTATGTCTCAGGCCGACTACGACAGCGTGCTGGATAACATGCGTCTTGCAGACGGCAGCCTCTGGCCAATGCCGATCACACTCGACGTTGACGAAGAAACAGCCGGCAACCACAGCGCGGGCGAAAAAATTGCCCTTCGCGACAACACCGGTCTGCTTGTAGCAATTATCACTGTTTCTGACATCTGGTCTCCTGACAAAGCCAACGAAGCTGAAAAAGCATTTGGCACGCAGGACAAAGCACATCCAGCTGTTGCTTACCTGTTCGACCAGGCTGGCAGCCACTACATCGGTGGATCTATCGAAGGCATCTCTATGCCAATCCACTATGACTTTCTCGACTTGCGTAAAACGCCGGCACAGCTTCGCGCTGAGTTTGAAGCCAACAATGCAGATCGCGTAGTTGCTTTCCAGACGCGTAACCCAATGCACCGGGCGCACAAAGAGCTTACCGACCGCGCCGCAGCCGGTATCGGTGGCAGCCTGTTGATTCACCCTGTTGTTGGCATGACCAAACCAGGCGACATCGACTACTTTACACGCGTTCGTTGCTACAAAAAATTGATCGAGCACTATCCGGAAGGACGTGCAATGCTGAGCCTCCTTCCACTGGCCATGCGCATGGCTGGTCCTCGTGAAGCGCTCTGGCATGCTATCATCCGTAAAAACCACGGGTGTACACACCTCGTTGTAGGTCGCGACCACGCTGGCCCAGGCAACGACAGCAACGGCGATCCAATCTACGGACCGTACGACGCACAGGAACTGGTTACCAAATACCAGGAAGAACTGGGCATCGAAATGGTACCATTCCGCCTCATGGTTTACGCACCAGCAATCGATGGCTACAAGCCAATTGACGAAGTGGAAGAAGGCGAAGAAACGCTGAACATCTCTGGTACAGAGCTGCGTCGTCGTCTCGCCGCGGGCGAAGAGATTCCTGATTGGTTCTCATACGCAGAGGTTGTGGCTGAGCTGCGCAAAACGCATCCGCCGAAAAACCGCCAGGGCGTTACGGTATTCTTCACCGGACTCTCAGGCTCCGGCAAGTCTACCATTGCGAACGCTTTGATGACAAAACTGCTTGAAGTAACAAGCCGGCCTGTTACGCTGCTTGACGGCGACGTGGTTCGTACGCATCTGAGCAAAGGCCTCGGCTTCTCAGCTGAAGACCGCTCAATCAACGTACAGCGTATCGGCTATGTAGCCAGCGAAATCACAAAACACCGTGGTATCGCCATCTGTGCACCGATTGCGCCATACTATGCAGACCGCAAGGTGAACGAAGATCTCATCAACAGCTTCGGCGGTTACATTGAGGTATTTGTTGACGCACCATTGGCAGTTGTTGAAGAACGCGACACAAAAGGACTGTACGCCAAAGCACGCGCCGGCCTGATCAAAGGCTTTACGGGCATTGACGATCCTTATGAAGCGCCTGAAAATGCCGATGTTGTTTGCAAGACCGCTGATGAAACAATTGAGGAGAGTGCGCTTAAAGTGCTCAACAAGCTCTTTGAACTCGGCTACCTGGAGAAATAATCGGCCCATCGGGTAGTTTTTTGATACTAGCATTGGCAAGACCCCATACCAACAGGGGTCTTGCCTGCTTGTTTGCTGCCCCTTCTTCCTGAAGGGGCAGTGCCATTTCAATTAATTATTACCTTTACATATAGATTCATGAATATTGCCATTGTTGGAACTGGATATGTAGGCCTTGTTTCTGGTACCTGTTTCGCTGAGATGGGGTATGATGTTGTTTGTGTAGATATTGATGAGCGAAAAGTCGAAAGTTTGTCAAATGGCAACATCACCATTTTTGAACCAGGGCTCGAAGTCTTTTTTGAACGCAATTTGCGTGAAGGACGCCTCCGCTTCACAACTGAGCTGCTTGAGGCAGTTAAACACGCTGAGATCATCTTCCTGGCACTCCCTACACCGCCTTCTGAAGATGGATCAGCAGACCTGTCCTATGTACTCGGCGTTGCCGGCAACATTGCCGATCTCCTGATCGCTGACCCTGCACTCGGATATCGGGTGATTGTTAACAAAAGCACAGTACCTGTTGGGACTGCTGACAAAGTTAGCAACATCATGGCCAAAGCCGGCCTCACCCCAGGCAAACACTTTGATGTAGTTTCCAATCCGGAATTCTTGCGTGAAGGCGTTGCAGTAGACGACTTCATGAAGCCTGAGCGCGTAGTAATCGGCGCATCAAGCGAACGCGCAGCTGACCTGATGAAGCTGCTTTACGAACCTTTTGTACGCCAGGGCAACCCGATCCTGGCCATGGATGAGCGTTCAGCAGAAATGACCAAGTATGCTGCGAACTCTTTCCTCGCAACAAAAATCACGTTCATGAACGAGGTAGCCAACCTCTGTGAACGGGTGGGTGCAAACGTTGACAACGTGCGCGTGGGCATTGGTCTCGACAGCCGCATCGGAAAATTATTCCTCTACCCAGGCATCGGTTTTGGTGGTAGCTGTTTCCCAAAAGACGTAAAAGCACTCAAGCAGACAGCTGATCAGTACAGCTACGATTTTGCCATTTTGAACGCTGTACTCAATGTTAACGATGCACAGCGCCGAATTTTGGTAGACAGAATTCTGGAGCAATATGACGGTGATGTCTCCGGCAAGAAGTTTGCCGTATGGGGCTTGGCTTTCAAACCCAATACGGACGACGTGCGTGAGGCACCGTCTCATGTCATCATTGAAGAATTGATCGAGCGTGGCGCTTCCATTACGGCATTTGACCCGGAAGCCATCGAGACAACGAAGGATGTATTGGGTGACAAACTGGGATATGCTGAAGATCGGTACTCCCTGCTTCACGATGCTGATGCATTGATCATCTGTACTGAGTGGCACGAATTCCGCCGGCCAGATTTCAAAAAAATGCACAGCCTGATGAAGGCTCCCGTTGTATTTGACGGACGTAACCTGTTCAAGCCAGAAAGAATGGCTGAACTTGGATTTGAATATTATTCCATTGGCCGGCCGCATTACCCTGCTGATGCGTCTGATGCAGTACTAACAGACGGTAGCAACGTAAATCATTCTTAAGGAGATGAAACGAACTTTGGTTACAGGCGGCGCCGGATTCCTCGGATCACATCTATGTGATCGCTTCATTAATGAAGGACACGAGGTCATTTGCGTCGACAACTTTATTACTGGCCGCCCCGACAACATTGCCCATTTAATTGGCAATCCAAACTTTTCTTTTATCGAGCATGATGTGACCAACTTCATTTATGTGGAAGGTCCGCTCGATTACATATTGCACTTTGCCAGCCCGGCCTCCCCTATTGACTACCTGAAGTATCCAATCCAGACACTGAAGGTAGGTGCGCTCGGTACACACAAGGCCCTTGGCCTTGCAAAAGCCAAAAAAGCGCGCTTCTTGCTTGCATCAACAAGCGAAGTATACGGAGACCCGCTGGTACACCCGCAGTCAGAAGAGTACTGGGGCAACGTGAATCCCATTGGGATGCGCGGGGTGTATGATGAAGCAAAACGTTTTGCTGAAGCGATGACGATGGCGTATCACCGCTATCATGATGTTGAAACACGCCTCATTCGCATCTTCAACACGTATGGCCCGCGAATGCGCCTCGATGATGGCCGGGCATTGCCTACCTTCATGAAGCAGGCCCTTGAAGGCGAGCCTATCACTGTATTTGGAGATGGCAGCCAGACGCGTTCTTTCTGCTACGTTGCAGACCTCGTTGACGGTATTTACCGCTTGCTGATGAGCGATGAAGTTGAGCCGGTGAACATTGGCAATCCCGACGAGATCTCTATTCTCGACTTTGCACGCGAAGTTGTAGAGCTCACAGGAAGCCACAGCGAAATCATCTTCAAAGATTTGCCAGCAGACGATCCCAAGGTACGCCAGCCGGATATCAGCAAAGCAAAAAGCAAGCTCCAGTGGTCACCGCAGGTGGACCGCAAAGAAGGGCTGCGACGCACGCTTGCGTTCTTCCAGAATGAAGAAGTAGCGCTTACATCCGCTTAGGCAAACGGTATCATTTCGTTATTCATGCGGATTCAAGCTTGTTCAGAGCTTGAATCCGCATTTGTATGCACTGTTGAATCCGCATTGTATGCGCTGGTGTACCAAAGGCGCGTTCAATGTTTGCATAAACAGCGCACCAAAGGCCACGGGGATTATGCGCTATGGCGCATCCTGTCTACACCTAAAGGATGAGTCATCCTATCAACGCGTTTTGTATCTTCCTACTGCATGTCCGCTTGACCGTAGCAGGCATTGTGTAAGCAGACTGGCGAAACAGTGACGGGCTTAACACAAAACTGCAGCATAGCGACCAGGCGACCCGCATCTTCGTTCTGATTTTTCACTTCCCAGGAAGCTCCCCACTTTCAATTACGTAGTTTAGCGAATGGAACTTGTAGAGGTACTTTCCGAGCGGTCGTTCTTCGACCGACTTCCTCGATCAGGAGAAAGGCTTGTATCATATTGGAAACACCGATTCCAGAATGTCATCGTCTTAGCGGCAGGCGACATGCTGGCTATTGTGTTTGCTTTTCTTGTAGCCGGTTCTATTCGTTTTTTCTGGCAAGGCGCGCTGCTTATTCCCGAATGGGCCTGGTATCTCATTCCAGCCTGGTGGGTTGGCGCATCTATCACCCAATTACTGCCTAGCTGGGGCCTTGGGCCCGTGGAAGAACTCAGGCGCACCACCCTGTTGCTTATCGTGGTGTTTGCAGGTGCTGCTGTTGTGCTCTTTATCAGTAAAATGTCAGAGTCAGTAAGCCGTATCACCCTTACCCTGTCCTTTTTGGTCAGTGTTGTATCGGTGCCATTTATGCGGTGGCTCGTAAAACGAACCCTTATTTCTTTCAACCAGTGGGGCCTACCCACGGTTATTTACGGTGGTGGCGATTTTGCCGAACAGGTTGTTGGCTTCCTGCAGGAAGAAAAAGGCCTGGGTTACAATCCGATTGGCATCTTTGATGATGACCCCAATTCCTGGAATACTGACCTCTTAAATGTACCCATTGAAGGCGGTACCAACCTCGTCACACCGGAAGCCTCCGTTGCTATCCTGACCATGCCAAGCATGAGCAGTACACGCGCTGCTGAGCTCCTGGAAGGTCCGTTGTCGTATTACCGGTCTGTGCTCATCATACCGAACATGTTCGACACGCCGTCGCTGTGGGTAAAGCCACGTGACCTCAATGGCATACTCGGTCTTGAAATCACGTCGAACCTGATCAACCCGTTTTCGCGGCTGGCCAAACTAATTTTCGACTACCTGCTTGTGTTGTTGAGCGTACCGTTTTGGTTTCCCATCTGCGCAGTGCTTTATATCCTCATCAAGCTTGAAGATGGCGGCGATCCGTTTTTCAGACAAGAACGCGTTGGGCGCGGCGGCCAGAAATTCAAAACCTATAAATTCCGCACCATGGTACCCAACGCGGAGGATGTCCTTCGCAAGAAGCTGGAAGAAGACGAAGAAATGCGCCAGGAGTGGGAGACGTTTTATAAGCTGCGTAACGATCCGCGCATCACGAAGATCGGCAAGATCTTGCGCCGGCTTAGCCTTGACGAGTTACCACAGCTCATCAACGTATTACGCGGCGAGATGTCACTTGTAGGCCCTCGACCTCTGCCACAGTACCACAGCAACGAATTGCCACGCCGTGTCCGGGAATTGCGCGAACGCGTACGACCAGGCATTACAGGCCTATGGCAGGTCTCTGGCCGCAGTGACTCCGGCAATGAAGGCATGGAGCAATGGGATCCCTATTACGTGCGCAACTGGTCGCTCTGGCTTGATGCCGTGATTCTGATCCGCACCATCACAGCTGTAGTCAAAGGCTCAGGCGCTTACTAAGGCAAATCAATCGGTTGATTGATTTGGGTTGAAAGTTGCTGGCTTAAAGTTGAAGGTTATTTTCTTATCTGTCGATTGCCCGGGGCCTGGTTGCTGGGATTTTCGCGTGGAATAGAATGGGGCGATCAGCCTACTTAACAACCACTGGCTGTATCCAGGCCATTTCGGTTTCGCCGGCCTGGTAGGGATTCTCTTTTGGTTTTGTCGATGTGATGCGCGCACGAACGTACAACTCATCTCCAGTAAACGTATAGCTGGCTGATGCCCCATCCACAATGGCGAGCGTCTTCCCAACCGAATCGCTATATCTCCGGGAGATAACCTCTCCATCTACTGACTGCGCACTGCTTGTGGTATCATGCGCTACCTCCGTACCGATGAATGCTGTCTGATATGACACACCTGACGCTGCATCTATTGTCAGCGAAATACCTTCTGCATCTACAACCAATTCTTGCAGCGTAATACCGGTAGATCCGTAGAAACTGCCGGCCTCCATCGCGTTGATGATAGCTTCAGCAGATAATGCAGGAGCTCTCACCATCACCCAGGCACGGCCCGTATTGCTTTTGAACGTCCCTATTTCATGGTAGTGGTGGCTGTCGTCCACGGCAATGCCATACATTAAAGGCCGCCCGTGAAGCAAGCGTCTTGTCAGAATAATATCCCACATGCGCTCCATACCCGGGCGCGGCGCCACACCATAATTCCTAACCAGTGGGTGCCCATTATACACCTCAAAAAATTGCTCGCCTTCCAGTGCCGCCAGGTCTTCTGCAGTCACCGCCCATCCAAAGTTTGGATGATTGATGTGGGGAAACATTGGCACGTCCAGGCTATCCCGTTGCGCCAGCACAGCATCAACATTCCGTTGCATAACGTCCCGCACACTCTCCCCGCCCTGCGGCGCAATATACTCCCGTATATTTGTAGCGTTGACATGAATGGGTTTGCCATTGAAACCATCGGTGATCTCTTCAGAGCGAATCATCAAGAAAGAGTCCGCTACTTCAAACAAGCGCCTATACTCATCAAATGTTTTCAACCGTACCCAGGCGGTATCGCGTAACACGCGTTCTTCCACCCAGCCTGCCCCAAAGGTCGCCTTATATCTTTCAAAAGCAGCCTGCCCTCCACTGTTGTGCGCAATAGGGATCCAGCGTTCCCCCTCTGAAAGGATATTGTGGTCAGATAGTGCCAGAAAATGGTAACCGTGGTCGCGGTACCATCTAATAACCATCTCTGGATAATCATCACCATCGCTCCAGAGCGTATGTGTGTGTAGATTTCCTTTGTACCAGTTTGCTTCTGTCTGCTCTGACGCTGTTTCTAAACCAGGCCCTTCTGTGCAAGCCAAAAAAAACAAGGGCATCAACAATAATGCTATCCCATTGCCAAAGAACCAGTAAAAAGGGCTGATGGACAAGGGTGGCGCTATAATTTGTTGCATGACGGAGCCTTAGCATTTTCAAACAAGAAGTGCACAATAATACAGCACTTTGCATCGAATTGCCGGCTTAAAAACTTAAAATCGCCGTTTTTGGGCTAATTTCGCATTTGGCAAGGTGGTTGCAATAAGGGTTAGTCATTGCAACTGGGCACGGAGGTAGAGACATTACGTGGGCATCGGTCTCTACCTCCATTTTTTTTGCCCGTCAATTTCCATCTCCCTCTTCCGACTGCCAGTTGCTGGGCGCCACACCAAAGTGCTCCCGAAAACACTTCGTAAAGTAAGCTGGATTGTTAAACCCCACCGCATAAGCTACTTCGGCTATTGTACCGTATTTGTCAGCAATCAGGTGGCCGGCTTTCTTCAGCCGCATAATGCGGATCAAGGCTGTAGGCGTTTCATTGGTTAACGCTTTGCTTTTTCGCTGTAATTGGCGCGTACTCACGCCCAGCGCATCTGCCAATGCATCCGCATTAAAATGTTCATCTTGAAGGTTTGCATCGATTGCACTGCGCAGCTTTTCCAGAAAAACGTGTTCAGCTGATTGTATATCTTCACGGGCCGGCGTCATAAACAGATGCGCTTGATTGTCCAATTGCATTCGTTGACGGGCAGCAAGCATATTGCGCACGCGGAGTTGCAGCTCTCTGCTATTAAAAGGCTTGGTAAGAAAGTCGTCAACACCATAATCGAGGCTCTCAAGGCGCACGGCGTTGTCATTGTCTGCCGTCAGCATGATAAACGGAATGTGGCTTAGCATGGGTTGCGCGCGAAGGTGATTCACAAGCGCCTTCCCATCCATCACCGGCATCATGAGATCACTGACGATCAGATCCGGCATATGGCGTGTAACCAGGGCTACCGCTTCTTCTCCGTTTGATGCTTCAAAGATGGTATACGTCTCAAGGCACTCGGTCAGATAGCCACGCACTTCCGGGTCATCATCAACAACCAGAACTGTAGGTTGCCCCTCAATGACCGCCGGCACAATTTCCTCCGGGACAGCCGTATCGGGTGCTGCACGGGACAGATTCAGTCGAGGCAACGATTCCGGGGCTACATCAAGCTTCGGCAAACGCACGTTAAACGTTGTGCCTACTCCAACGGTGCTGACGACATCGATTCGACCGTTCAATTGCTCAACCATGACGCGGGTCAGGGCAAGCCCAAGTCCGAGGCCGGCTTTCTGGCGCACGTGCCCTTCTGCCACCCGGTAGAACCGATCAAAAATGTGCGGCAAGGCATCTGCAGCGATCCCCGGCCCATTATCTTTTACAGCTAGCTCAATGCCCCATGCCCCATGCTGTATTAACGCTACATGGACAGCTCCCCCTGATGGTGTGTACTTTATGGCATTCGACACGAGATTCGACACAATCACTTCCAGCTTCTCAAAATCGCTGACAAAAGGCGTCGCGCCAGTTTCAGGAATAAAAGTAACAGCTACATGTTCGGCCTGAGCATAAGGCTGGAATGATTGCATCACTTGCTCCAGAAATTCAACAAGATCACCTTGATGCAACTGCATGGGTAGCTGTTCGCTCTCAGCGCGGGACAAATCCAACAACTGATTAATAAACGAGAGTAGCCTGTCCCCGCTCCGTCGGACTGCCCTGAGTACCTGCAACACTGGTGCGGGCAGGCTTGTAGCTGGTGCCTGAATCAAGTCGTCAACCGGCCCAAGAATGAGTGTAAGCGGCGTACGTATTTCGTGGGAAATGTTGGCAAAGAACCGGTTCTTCACCTCTAGCAAAGAGGCTTTGGCTGCGCGTTCCTCGTCGATAACACGGGTCTGCCAGTACGCCTGTCGCGCATAAGCCTCAAGGGCATAGCCGGCAAACATGCCGATAAGGTTCGCAGCAAAAAGAAAAATAGCGCTGGCCAGCAAATCTGTTGCGCGCATCCCTTCAACAAAATAGATGGCAACGCAATAAAGTAAGAAAAGTATCACGCCAATAATTGAGGCATGGATAAACCGAAGACGGAAAAGCACATACGCAGGCAAGATCAATAACACCGGGCCATCCAGGTAGGCATCCGGCGAATGATCAAGGAGGATCATGGCGATAAGTCCAAGGCCGGCAACAAAGATGATGACACTGACAATGCCGTGCAGGTTCTGCGGATATACTGCGGTGCGGTTGTAGATTAACGCGCCTATCCCTATCAAACAAACCGTACCACGCAGCACCCAGATTTGCCACAGCGCATTGGTTGCCTGAACCCAATCCATGATCCCGAAAATAACACCATATACGATAAGGCCGGCAACGAGTCCTATCTCAATAGAACGCCGCGACTTTTCAACGTAATCCGCCCAAAACGCTTGCTCAAGCGCCTCGTCTTGAAAACGCAATGTTATCGGGTTTTTAGCAGGTTCAGTCATGCAGGTCTTTTGTCGTGTCCGGAATCAAAATTAAACCTTCTTTTTCCCAACGGGATACCTATCTTTAGCGCGCCGGCATTGCCGGCACTTCTTGACCGCAATGTAAACAATAATCCAATCCCAAGAAAAAATGTTAAACTGGGGCATTCTCGGTACCGCACGCATCAACCGATCACTTATTCCCCCACTTAGACTTTCCTTCCGCAACCAGTTGCTCGCAGTTGCAAGTCGAGATGCAGGAAAGGCAGCTGCCTACGCAGCAGAACGTGATATTCCCCGGTCATACGGCAGCTATGAAGCTTTGCTTGCCGACGAGGACATCCAGGTTATATACATCCCCCTCCCCAACAAGCTGCATGCTGAATGGGCGATTAAGGCTGCACAGGCCGGAAAACATGTACTGTGTGAGAAACCGCTGGCGCTCACGGTCGAAGAAGTTGACCGCATGGAAAAAGCTGCTGCAGATGCCGGCACCATACTCATGGAGGCCTTCATGTATCGCTTCCACGCGCGCACCCAGCAGGTTAAAGCCATGGTAGATGAGGGTCTTATTGGCGACCTTCATCATATCAAGGGCGGGTTCACCTTTGCCCTTAATCGGGAAGGTGATGTCCGGTGGGACAATAAACTCGGTGGTGGCAGCCTCTGGGATGTTGGGTGTTACCCGCTCAACTTCGCCCGTTTCATAACCGGGCAGGAGCCCGAAAAAGTATTTGGTCACCAGGTTAGCGGCGCATCGGGTGTAGATATTTCTTTTGCGGCGCACCTGCAATTTCCGGGCGACATCACAGCACAATTCGACTCAGGCTTCAGGACACAGTTCAGGATGTATACCGAGGTTGCGGGAAGCAAGGGAAGCATCCACCTTCCCATGGCTTTCAAACCAGGCCTGCGAAGCTACATCCATCTGACCAGAGGCAATACAAAAGAGCGCATTGCTGTAGATGGTAACATGCTGTACCTGGATGAGGTGGAAGAAATTACCAACTGCGTATTAGAGGATCGCCAGCCGGCGTTGTCGCTTGCAGAAAGCCGCGGCAACATAGCAGCTATCCAGGCTTTGTATGATTCAGCAAGTAGTGGCCAGGTTGTGACGCTGTAACCTCAATCCAAAGAAGGTAACGGGGTTTCTGCCCCTATTGTCTTCGTGAGCCGTATCAATTCGCTTATAAGCTGTTGTCTGTTGATGGGTTTGGATATGTATCCATCAAACCCACCGGCGAGGTATTTCTCCCGATCACCCCGCATGGCATTGGCCGTAAGTGCAACGATGGGAACTGCTTTGCCGCCGGGTAATTCGCGGATTTCAAGCAGCGCCTGCTCACCGCTCATTACAGGCATTTGGATATCCATGAGGATCAGATCGAATGTGTTTGCAGCGTACTGTGCCACAGCCTCGGCCCCGTTCAGCGCGACAACAATTTCATGGCCGGCATGCTCGAGGAATTTGACAGCTACCTTCTGGTTGATGATGTTGTCTTCCGCTAGCAAAATATGAAGTGGACGGCCCGTATCATTTGTTTGCTCTTCGGCTAATAGCTCTTCTGGATCGACGTCGATGATCTCAAACGAGGAAGAGAAGGAAAAGGAAGACCCTTTGCCCTGTACGCTTTTTAACCAGATCTCACCGCCCATTAACTGCACAAGTCTGGATGAGATTGCAAGGCCGAGGCCTGTTCCGCCGTACTCCCGAGTGGTTGTAGCATCCGCCTGGATAAACGCTTCAAAAATGCTTTTCTGTTTGTCTTCGCTAATGCCAATACCTGTATCTGTGATAGTGAAGACAAGTTTTATGTTATCCGCGTCGACGCTATCAACAGCAACGCTTATACAGACATGCCCACCAGCCGGCGTAAATTTGATTGCGTTACCAATCAGGTTAACAAGCACCTGGCGTAACCGGTCCGGATCCCCTCTGAGGTATTCAGGGACCTCCTCAATATCTGCAAGATGCAGGTTAATGTTTTTCTGAGAAGCTAACACATTGTAAAGCTTCGGGATGTCACCCAACAGTTCAGAAATGGAGAATGTGGTTGGCGACAATTCAATTTTTCCGGCTTCTATTTTCGAGAAATCCAGAATATCATTGATGACCCTCAGCAGAGCTTCTCCGGAACGCTTGACAGATTGAGCGAGGTCAAGCTGTTCATCTTCGAGTTTTGTCGAAAGCAACAGTTCTGACATGCCCAAAACGCCATTCATGGGTGTGCGAATTTCATGGCTCATGTTGGCCAGAAACTCACTCTTTGCCTGACTGGCTTTTTTCGCATCTTCGAGGGCTTCGCGTAATTTCTCCTCAATGCGCTTCTGCTCATCTATATCAAAATGCTGACCGATCATGCGGAGCGGCATGTCACGTACGTCATATTCTACAACCTGGCCAGCGCTTCTGATCCACTTATAAGAGCCATCTTGGCACTTCAACCGAAACTCGAGATCGTAGATATACGCTTTGTTCGTGTGTGCATTCTGAATGGCTTCATTTGCCCGTTCTACATCATCTGGATGCAACAAGTTAAGGAAATACGTTAGCGGCAACGGTTCTTCTGCGGGCTCTTCACCTAGCATAAGGTGAAATAACTCATTTGTGATAAAAGAGCCTTCTGCTATATCCCAATCCCAAACTCCTGCGCGGGCCGCGCCAACCGAAAGCTCAAAACGTGCCTCAGCACCTTTGCGCTCCGTTATATCCTCAAAAATACCATACAGTTCAACAACGTTGCCGGCTTCGTCACACTGGCAATCCCCCATCGAATGCACCCACCGCAATGTCTCGTCTGGACGAATAATGCGCAATTCGAATTCAAATGGCTTTTTGTGCTCAATGGCATCAGCTATGCATTGCTGTACCAGCGGAACGTCGTCAGGATGGTAAAATCCAATTGCGGATTCAAGCTCAGGGGTATATGCTTCCGGAGTAAGACCGTGAATACGAAATACCTGCTCCGACCAGAAAAGCGTATGATTTACCAAGCCAACGTGCCACCATCCCATACCGGCGACACGCTCCGCCATTTGTAGAAAGAGGTGCGGTTTATTTGTTAGCATTTGGCCTGCAAATCTGATAAAAGGATGCAGACCTTCCGGTCTACCTTATCTTTTTCGACCAAAAACGCGTTGTATTAAATAAGCAGCAACCAAAACTCCTGTATAATTTGTACCCTGCGCTAAAGCAGTCATGTGTTCGAAGAGCCTTGAGGCACAACATCATGTACTAAACTTTGTTGCAGGAGCACAGATGCTTCCTGCAACACCTCAATCATCCGGGCAATCAAAGACCGTTTCGGAGAAGATTTTTGCCAAATAACACCAATTTCCCGCTTAAAGTGTT
Organism: Bacteroidota bacterium; assembly: GCA_039111535.1. Classification (NCBI taxonomy): domain Bacteria; kingdom Pseudomonadati; phylum Bacteroidota; species Bacteroidota bacterium. The sequence continues at coordinate 23,473 of JBCCIM010000027.1, forward strand.
GATTAGCCAACGGGAGATACGTAATACCATCGTTCTGTTTTATAGCCATTTGCGGGATGAGCGTGATGCCAGTCTCTGTAGAGACAAAATGACGCACCGTTTCAAGACTTGTCGCACTTAACAAAGCATTCTCGCGAGCCGTTGTACTGTGACAAATGTCGAGTGCTTGTTTTCGAAAACAATGGCCTTCATCCAATAAGATCAGGTCTTGCCCCTTCAAAGCCTGATCATCTATGATCTCTTTTGCAGCAAGCGGATGTGCATCAGCAACTGCGAGGTAGAAAGGTTCTTCAAACAATGACACAGATTCAAACACATTGTCATCTGTGGGTAAGCTGATAATTGCCATATCAATCTCCCGTGTCAACATCCCTTTAACCAGGTTTCCTGTTGTCGCCTCCTTCAGTACAAGATCGATATTCGGAGCATGTTTTTTAACACTCTTTACCACGTAAGAAAACAAGTAGGGCGCTACAGTTAAGATACCTCCAACGGTTATTTTACCCTTGATCATGTCCACAGCCTCGTCGGCCATATCCCGAACCTCTTCCAGTAGCGCCAGTATTTGCTCAGCTCGCTCAATAAATCGCGATCCGTAGGCGGTAACTTCAACACTCCGCCGGCTCCGTTTAAACAACGAAACACCTAGCTCTGCCTCAACTTTTTTCACCTGCGTACTTAGCGAAGGCTGGGACACATGGCATAGCGCTGCCGCATAGCTAAAACTCCCGTGTTTCCCAACAGCCACAATATATTCAAGATCTCTCAAGTTCATTTCTTGCACCAACTGTTATAGCCAAAACACCTCAAATTCAATTTACGCATAGGCAAAAACTATAACAAGGCAACACGCATATTCAGCACGTTTTTGACATAGAACGATCCAATACAAAGCACGGTAATTAACGCATGCCCTATCTCTACTAACGGTCAGCGTACACGTCGGAACAGCTGTCTTCCATTCAGGGACTAATTCCGGCCAATCAGATGCAGGAGCAGGTTGTTCGTTGGATTTTTTGATACCTTAATTGCCCGATCCAGATTCACCCGGTTACATGATGTCAAAACTCTATTCCAACTTCCCTCTTCTGCTTCTGTTTGCCCTAACGATTCAGGTAGCGCAAGCACAACAAGGGACCCTTCGTGGCTTCGTCACTGACGGTGTAACGGAGCAGGCACTCCAGGGTGCATCCGTTGCGCTGTCGGATGATGCGGGTGCACTGCAGGGTGCAGTAACCGACGGTGATGGGTACTATGTTATCCAACGGATTACTGCGGGTGATTATACGCTTCGGATTTCCTTCATTGGTTATGAGACGTTCCAACAAGATCTCACGTTTGGTCCCGGGGCTTCACTAACACAAAATGTGATCTTGAATCCGTCTGAAGAGTCGCTCGACGAGTTGGTTGTGCAAGCAGAGCGTGAAAGCGGGGTAACTGCTGTGTCTGCAGGCCTGGAATCTGTTGTGCCGGCGCAAATAGAACGTGTGCCCATGCCCGGTGTAACCGGTGACCTTGCGAGTTACCTGCAAACGATGCCAGGCATCACAATCCAGGGGGACCGCGGGGGGCAATTTTTTGTACGTGGCGGCGCGCTCGACCAAAACCTGGCGCTTATCGATGGCATGCCCATCTACATGCCCTTTCACGTATTAAGCTTCTACTCAGCTTTTCCCGAAGAAATCATCAACAACGCAGACATTTACACAGGTGGCTTTGGTGCGCGTTACGGGACGCGTATGTCCTCCGTTATGGATGTCAGCATCAGAAACGGCAACAAACAAAATCTCGCCGGCTCTGTGTCGCTTGCCCCCTTCCTGAGCACAGCTCGGATCGAAGGACCGCTTATCAAAGACCACCTTTCAGTGATCGGATCGATCAGGCATTCGTTGATTGAAGATGTAATTCCGAATATGCTGGGCCAGGAATTGCCTTATCGTTTTGGGGATGTTTTTGGCAAAGTGCATGCGTTCATTAACGCAAACAACAGCCTGTCTTTTACGGCTATCCATACCTACGACCGCGGTGACATCGCCGGCACGGTCAAATCATTTGAAGGTGACGCGCTTTCTACAGCGCCCGTGGACAGCAATACAGTATTTTGGAATAACACAGTCTTCGGTGGTAAGTACACTTACATTTCCCAAAGCCTGCCTTTGCTGGTAGAACTTTCGGCAAATCAGTCGGAAATGACCAATGAAATTGGTACCACGAGTAGTCCGGAGCGGACCTCAGGCATAGAAAGCTTTGATGTAGCTGCCCACTTCACCTACTACCTCGATCAGAATGAAGTCCATGCCGGCTTTATGCGGCGCGAATCTACCTTGCGTTATGCCCTCGGCGGACAATTCCAGGGTGTACCGGAAATTGCCAGCAACGACCTCGAAGAACTGGATGCGTACGTGGAAGCAAACTTCACGTTTCCCGCAATCAACCTGAACTTCCAGCCGGGTATACACTGGTACCAGTTACCAGATATTGATGAGCAATGGATTGATCCGCGCGTTCGGCTGTCGTGGTCCCCAATCGCAGCGAAAGACAAGTTCAGCCTCAATGCTGCCTGGGGAATTTACCATCAGGGTACTGCCGGCTTGAACGACGAAAGAGATGTAGGTAACCTGTTCACCGCCTGGTTGCCCTCCCCGGCTGGCGCCATCCCGGAAAGCCAGCATTTTATTCTTGGGACCAACATCCAGCTCTATCCATGGCTATCCGTTGCCCTCGAAGGGTTTGCAAAAACCTTTGATAACCTTACAGTGCCTGTATTCAGTGCTTTGCCAAGTTTCACCACTTCGCTGCAAGCAGCTGATGGTGAAGCTTTTGGTTATGACTTCCGACTCGATTTCAAAGACCGGCCGTTCTGGGGCGAATCCAAGCTCGACGGTTACATGAGTTATGCCTTTTCGAAAGTCGAGTACAAAGCGTCTAACGTCACCTATACGCCGGCGCACGACAGGCGGCATCAGTTTAATGTGCTGCTCCATGCAGAAAAAGATCAGCTGGGGGTGACGGCACAATTCCAATATGGGTCTGGCCTGCCCTTTACGGAATCTTCCGGGTTTGATGTTTTTCTCCTGCTGACACCAGATACAGATGTCACCACGGAAGCCGGCCAGGATCGCATTCTGTATGGTTCTCCGTTTGATGGGCGGCAGCCTGCTTATCACCGCCTCGACCTTTGGCTTGAACGCCGTATAGACAAAGGCCGCACGGTAGTGACCTTGCGCGCCGGCGCCATTAACGTGTTGAACCGAAACAACCTGTTTTACTACGACCTGTTCACCTTTAGCCGGGTTGACCAGTTGCCGTTTATCCCTTCGGTTTGCCTCAAAGTAGAGCTCAGGTAAACAAGCTGATGTCTTACATAGGCCTCAACAAGGTTAACACTACCTCCAGCCGGCTTGTAACCGGCTGGCTGGTGCTGTATTGTCTTTTTGCGTGGGGATGTGATGACGCATTCATCGACCCATTTAAAAACGACGGAAAATACTATACCGTCTACGGCTTCCTCGATGAGTCGAAGAACTTTTCTGCTGGCGCACGGCAAGCCTTCCGCATTATTCCCGTAACGCGCCGGGCGGCACAGATCTCTTCAGCAAGCGACCCTGATGCTGATTTTGACGGACGCGTGTTTCTCACGGATGTAAATCTGGAGCAAACACGAGAAATACCCCGCGAACTCAGAGAACTAGAACCCGGCATTTGGGGACATATCTTTGAAACGCAGTTGTTCGTGCAGCCCAATCACGTCTACCGACTTGAGATTATGCGTTCCGACGGTATCATAGCCAGTGCCGAAACGCGCGTCCCGGCCACCTCAAGCATGCGTATCGTGCAGGACATGCCCGTTGCAAACGCTGACTCGACAATCATCACCCAGGATGTGCGCATCGACGGCGCCCGTTCGTTGTGGGAATTGGACGTCATCTACTACACCGGTGGTGCAAGCTGCTTCACAGCGTCACCCAATACGATATCTTACGGACGGGCCGGCGCATTTGAGGATGACATGTGGCACCTGCAACTGAATTTATCAGAAGACCTCGCCACAATGGGGTTAAGCAATGCAAACATATGCTCCATGGGCTTGCGCGCCAGAATCGTAGATGATCAATGGCTTTTTCCCGAAGGCACACTCAACCTCGAAGCCCTGACCCTGCCACAATCGCTTACCAATGTTGAAAACGGGTATGGCTTTTTTGGATCTATGGGGCTGTTCCAGTCAGACTGGCCCCTCCTCGCAGAAGTCGACGCACTGCTCAACAGCGGCAGCTAGAAGCCGTTGCCTGCAGGTGCAGACGATGTATGCCCTGAAATAAATTGCCAGCCTTCCGCGCGATTCTCCATAACAGCCGTGATGGCGCCTGCAAACGTAAACTCGTCAGCAGATCCCTTCCCAACGGTTGTCCTGAACTTCGCAAATACCATCACCTGGGTATCATTCAATGCCCATACCGTTGGTAAGCCAAAGTTTGAAACAACAACACCTTGCTGTGTAATGCCTTCGAGTGCACGCTTGATCTGGGCTTTCTTATCATACTTGATGGCCCCATCCTCAACCCACACAAAGCGTGGATCATCCGCATAGTAGTCGATCGACTCGGTAAACTTACTCTCCCTTAGCAGTGAAGCGTACGCTTTGAAAGCCGCAACTGCACTGCGCTCCAACTCAATACGATCTACACCCTGTTCAGCGGTTTCTGTATCCTGCGCCTGACAGGCAACAATTGGCAAGCTACACAGCACGAGCATTGTCGCCCATAATAGTTGCTTCATACAATCTATCCTCTAAAAATATGTACTGATGGAATTACTCATGATAGGCAACCGTATAGTGCCTTACGGAAATGCCACAATCATACGATTGGGTTTCAGTAAGTGCAAGGTCGGCAGATTTTACTGCACCAGTAAATAACGGGATCCCTTCTCCCAAAATCAGTGGATTGAGCTTAATGATCATGCGATCAATCAGCTGCTCATTAAACAGCTGTGCAGCCAGCTCTCCTCCGCCACATAACCAAATGGGTTTGTTTTCCGATGCTTTTAACGACCTTACAAGATCAGGTACACGATCCGGTACAATGGTAACGTTGGGATCGGGAGCAGTTTTTAATGATCGGGAAACCACGTAGGTTTTTAAATCAGGGTACGGATTGGTGATCCCCTGCTTGTAGGCAACATCGTAGGTTTTACGCCCCATCAGGACGCTATCAAACCAGGCATATGATGCAAAAAAGTCTTTAACAACGTCGTCGTCCCATAGAAATTTATCAAAAGAGCCGTCTGGTGCAGCGATATAGCCATCCAGCGAGCTCGCGACGTAATACACGAGGTCAGTCAAAATGGGCCTCCTTAATTCAGATTATTGATGGTCGAATTGACCGTAGCGCAAGAAGTGTTTGGTTTGCCTGATTACTTCAGCGTTCTTCATCATGAATGAATGAGATACGGGAAGAACCAAGTGGTCGCGCATGCCGTCAAGACGGGTGCGGGACACGCTTACTTTACCATCGTCGTCACCTGGAATTATGCCTGAATATACCGGGTTTAAGGAAGCATTGCCGGCAATTACGCCCAAGGACAGGCCTGTGGCCGGCGGCAATTGATTTACAAAACTTGTGTCTGCAGTTGAAAGTTGCTGACCTGCCGGCCCATTGAGCCAACCAAACAAACGCAGGTCGCCGAGCCGATCAACCAGCTCAGACCCTCTATTGGGAGGCCCGAGCATTACTACGCGGCCCATGTTGCCAATAATTTGCTGACGCTGCAATACCCGCACAATGATTCCGCCCATCGAATGGGTAACAAAATGCGCACGCCGCACATCTTCCAACAAGCTGTCTTCTTCGCGCGAGCGCCCGTTACGTACGCAGTCTCGCAGAGCCGGCAGCACATAGTCGCGGACAAGCACAGCGACCGGGTGATACGTGGAAGGGTAATTGATGTTACACGTGCGATATCCATCAGCCAGTAAGGCCTTCTCCATCACCCGCATCGAGTTTGATGTGCGGGCCAATCCGTGCAATAAAACTACTGTACCTTCAGTTTGCTCACCATCTTGCGGCAGCGGCCCACAGCCGGCCACCAGCAACAGTGCCAGAACAACAAACTGGAGAAGCCGGGAAAGCACAAATATCACGACGCGCCTATAATACTTTAACCCGTAGATTCCTAAACCACACCGTTGCATCGCCATGTTTGCCCTGCAATCCGATGTGTCCGTATGTAGGCAATGCCGACAAAGGCGTGGTCAACCATTCCGGGACAGCTGAGCCATCAGGGTTGTCTTTAGCTGATGTGTACTCACCCATATCGATATCGATCACCTGTTCGCCATTCAGCACAACAGAAATGTGTTGATCAACCGCCTTAATGGTCATGTGATTCCATTCGCCAGGTCTTTTGACCACCTGCTTGCTCGCAGCTTTGTGCCCAAAAACAGCTGCACATTGCCAGTTTGCGGGCGACTCTGCCCACTTCTTGTTGTAGTCGTCTGCAATTTGAATCTCAACCGAGTTGGGCACCCAGTTAATCATATCTGTCCCATGAATAATCACACCGCTGTTGGTTCCATCAGCGTTTTTGAACTCAAGATCCAGCACAAAATTATCATATACACGTGCGCTCCAAATCGTTTGATCTTCGGAAGCAGTGAGTACGCCCTGGTCTACTGTCCAGACTTCTTTTTGATAAATTGCATTAGAAAGATCTGCTGTAAACAGATCCTGCCATCCATCAAGGCTGGCATCAGGATGGGCAGTCAATGCTGACTGGCCAACTGCGGGTACGGCACCGCAAAACAAAAATAGAAGCAGGCACCGTTGGATCATAGTTTTCATGGTCGATAGAATACTGCATTTCCGAACGCATTATGGTGGGTATGCTACAGAAAGATCGGCGTTTTAACAAATGCCATTGGCACAATTTACGCAACGCAGGCGCTTCTGACCTGTCACTACAGCTCTTTAATACGGATTTTGCCACCACACCAGGGGTCGAAGGTAATGCCGGCGTCGACGGCCTTTTTGGCAATTGCCCGTGCAGATAACTTGGTGTCGTACAGCGCGTGTAATGCCCCAAGGCAATAATCTGACCCCGATCCAATTGCATAGTATTGATTGAATTTGGTCACCGTCATGTTGCCGGAAATTGTAAAGATGCCGTTTTTATTGAGCACCATAAACATAGAATTCAGGTCAGCAAACGGTTGAGATTTCTTGCCGCTCTGGTTGTTCACAAACGCATAGTTGTCCTTTAGCTCTTTCCAAAACTTCAGTATAAACCGGTAAATCTCCTTTTTATTGCTCAGCTTTACAGCCTTGCGGTCTTTCAGGTACTCATCCAAAATATTTTTATAGATACTGTATCCCGACATCGCCACGTAAGAATTGCCAATTTTGCGAATCTTGATAGACGAATAGTTCTCCTGCGATACATGAAGTCCGCCAAAGGTGGTCAGGCTATCACTGGCAATTACTGCTTTATTGCCTTTTCTAACGGCTACGATTGCGGTCATGGTTGCCCAAAGTTTACTGATGAAAGAGAGGGTTAGTCGCATCAATATACGGCATGTCAATGCACGGGTGCCCGCGGCGACCAATCAGGCCTGCCGTCGCCCGTCATAATCCAAAAAATGCTCGCGAAGCGTTACCCATGGCCATCGTTCATCCAGTGCGCGGCCAACAAAGTCTGCAGCCGACTCTGGCGCATTGCCCCCCAAAGGCGGATCGGTATCCAGGTTGGTTGGAAAGGCATAACTATCTGCCACAGCTGCGATGGCATTCACGCGCTCAAGGCTGGTCATCTGTGAAGCATGCGACAACAAATGGGGGTAAACTGCTTCGAGCATTGCAAAGCGGTTCACGCTTTCCATTGGTCGGCCAAAAGCAGACGAGATTTGGAGCAGGTTCGCCAACCGATCAGCATCCGAACGATTGTTGCCGGCGCCGTGGTACAGCGCCGGGCTGAAGAACACCATATCCCCTTTAGAGAGCGGCAATTGGATAGCGTGCTGCTTGAAATACGCGACAAAATCTGCTTCTTTAAATGCAAGATAGCCCCCTGGGTATTTGTGCGAATGCGGCATGAACTGTGTCGGACCGGCAAGCAAGGGCATATCTGTGTGTGCAATTGCACCCTGTAAAGTCAGCAACTGCGACATGCGTTGCACGCGCGCCGGGTATTGCGCTATGGTCGCGGCGCGCTGGAAACCGAGGTGATAATCGCGATGTGGCGCTTGTGCCTCGCTTCCGGGCTTTACATTGTTGACCTGTGCGGTCATTTGATATCCAGGACCCAGCCAGGCGCGTGCAATAAGGGCTATTGCTGGATTTCCGTAATATGGCACAAACAACGCCGGCGCCCGAACGCACACCTTTTGCAACGCATTCCAGATACGTTCGTTTTGTCCAAAGTGGTCAGCTGCTACGCGTTGTTCAGCCTTTTCAGCTTCTATGATTTCGAAGAATACAGCGGTCACCTCATCGATCAGCGAGGTGTCAGCATAGGCATCTCGAATAACAAGCACACCCGGCCCGTCAGCCAAACAGGTATGCAACTCGCCCAGGATCTCGTAATCATCATGCCCCTTCGCTGCCAGATACCTGCCATCATAGATGACAACTTTTTTTTCAACACCAGCTGCATGCGAATACTCACTGCGCTCGGTCTCTTCCGCACAATAGCGTACAAAAGTAGCGAGATCAAATTCGGCCACATCAAAAAAGGGGCCTACTGAATTGGGTAACTTGAACATATGCTTTTAATAACTCTGCCTTACACAATGGGGGTCAATATGTTACCCTGCTTCATTTGGGAAATCAAGCCAAACCTCCTGTGGCTTACAAATTGATTCAAGATCCGTACAGATACCTGCATAAAAGTCGTTTAAAAATAATATATTGCGTTTATCAAGCAGCATCACAAGGTCCGATGGACCTAAACCTGCCAGATGCTGCATCCTTGACGATACGTGCTTGCTCCCCACCAGTATGTTCTCCGCTTTGCGAATAACAAAAGGCTTCAGCCAAATCCTGGGCCTGTGCTTCTTATTAACTGGACTTCAGTGCGCGACGCCTGAAGCTGTGCCAGTACCGGAAGGTCCTTACAACTTCCTGTTTTATATTGCTGACGACCTGTCTCCTTTTTCCGATACGCAGTATGTGCCGGCTTTCCGACGCATTGGAGATGAAGGTGTTGTGTTTTCCAATGCGTTTACCAATGCCCCATCCTGTACGCCGGCACGTAGCATCGTATTGACAGGTCAGCCTTTATGGCATCTCAAAGAAGGCAGCACCCTCTTTGGGGCCTTGCCTGCAACGCTGCCTGTATTCCCTCTCCTCCTCCAGGATGCGGGCTATTTTGTAGGACACACGGGCAAAGCATGGGGGCCCGGCAGCCTGGCAGCTGGCGGCTGGCCAGATACTACAAATCCTGTGGGTACCCCCTACCAAGACCTCAAAGTGGATCCCGCACATGAAGGAATGAGCAACGTCGACTATGCCGCGAACTTTGATGCATTCCTGGCTGATCGGCCCGAGGAGACCCCTTTCTTCTTCTGGTACGGCTCATTTGAGCCACACCGCAAGTTTGGTGCTGGGCAAGGCCTGGCATCCGGCAAGCCCCTTAATGACGCGCGTGTACCCGCCTCGCTGCCCGACACCGAAGTCATTCGCAACGACATGCTCGATTATGACATTGAGGTAGAGTATGCCGACCACCACTTTGGGCAGATGCTTACCGCCCTTGAAGCTGCCGGCGAACTCGACAGAACAATAATTATTGTAACATCAGATCATGGCATGGCCTTTCCACGTGCTAAGGCAACCGGACTGTATGATGACGCCACGCATATTCCATTGATGGTACACGGCCCCGGTATTACAGGAGGTGGTCGTGAGATCACAGATTTTGTAGGCCTGATGGATCTTGGCCCAACCATCCTGGATCTTGCTGGCATTACGCCCCCCGCAGACATGGTGGGCCAAAGTATTAAGCCACAGCTTACTTCTGCGGCCTCGGGGCGAATTGATCCTGCGCGCAACCATATTGTACTTGCGCTGGAACGGCACACCATTGCCCGGCCTAATTTTCTCGGTTACCCAATGCGGGCGCTACGCACCGACGACTTTTTACTGGTTCATAATTTTGAACCCACCCGGTGGCCGGCAGGCGATCCAGATTTCGAATCAATTCACCAGGGTATTTTTGGCGACATAGACGCCGGGCCTGCAAAAGACTTCGTGCTCTCTCTGGCGGATGATCCGAAGTTATCACGCTTCTTCAAAATGGCAACAGCACGCCGGCCGGCCTTTGAGTTGTTTGACTTAAAGCTGGATCGCGAGCAAATCCTGAGTGTAGCAGACGACCCGGTATATCTCCTGACGCTCGACAGCCTGAATACACAGCTTGAATCTTATCTGAGAGACGCAGGTGACCCACGGGTTTTTGGAAAATCACCCTGGGATCAGAATATTTATTATTTCGATGATCTACCTGAAACCATGCCCGCAGGCGACCCTGATCGCTGGAACCTCGATTAACCAGTCCGGCATGCATCAAAGCCATGCGTTCAGATTGTAAAACAACGCAGCACAGCGCGACTTTGAAATCGTTTGTTTGATGTGGATACGCTGCTATCGCATTTCCCAATATTACGTATACACACGCTCGAGCTTGTCCTACTATTAAAGCACCTGTCACACCCGATTGGCTACAACATGAATTGTGCTTTATTCAAATTTCGAATGATAGGTTTGCTGGTGCTGGTTTTGCTCGTGCCTGAAGCCCATGCACAACAATCAAACAGATTTCTGCATTGGAGTTACCGAGATGTTGGTCGGGTTGCCCGGCAGGTCCTCCCTCAGGCGCCTGTTTATGCCATTCTAGGGACGGCTGCGCTTGTGACTACCATGAACCTGGATGAACCCTTCCAAGATGAAGTGCGGGAAACGTATACCAACACGCCCTTCCTGCAATCCTATTTTAATGTAACCAATGAGTTGGGTGGGCCGCTTATGCTCTTCCCGGCAACGGGGCTGTTTACTGTTTCATTACTCACAGAAAACACCCGTTTTCAGGATGCTGCTTTTACCTCGCTTCAAAGCTGGGTGTACGCCGGCAGCATGACGTTCGGGCTTAAACGAGCATTCGGACGCATGCGCCCCGAGGAAGGCATGGGTGCTTCAATTTTCCGCCCCCTCTCCAGGCATACCTCCTTCCCATCTGGGCACACAACTGCTGTCTTTGCGCTTATCACACCCTGGGTACTTTATTACCCAAACCCTGTCACGTACGGCCTCTTTGCCCTCGGCACCAGCACAGCTATTGCCCGCATGGCGCTCAACAAACACTGGCCTACCGATGTATTGGCCGGTGCGGCCATAGGTTTCTTCACAGGGAGATTTCTTGCCAGAATGCATCTGCGGGAATCAGTCGGCAGCGCCATCAACCTAACCCGCCTTCGTATGCAAACCCACATTGCACCAAACGGCTTTGTACTGGCTTTGAACTGGTAGCGCTAAAATTTCTTGACGATACCCAGGCCGATTGATAAGGAGCTGTGGTCCAAATTTCTGGTGACATCAAGCCGGATTGGCATGTTGAAGAAGTTGGTCAATGAGATGCCGATTTCGTGCTGCACAGATGTATCGTAACGCGAAAACACGTCTGCCACCCGACGCCCCCCTTTTGCCTGTCCGTGCGCACCGTGGAGTGTGAATCCAATGCCGTTCTGTGCTACACCCCACAGCCCCAACCATTCAAAAAAGCTTGTAGAAAAGTCGTGCTCCCAGGCTACAGACCAAACGTTGGCGCCTTTTATAGGCAAGCCATGTAATGATTTAAACGCGCCAAACGCAGTTATTGGCCGGCGGCTCGTTTCCAGAATACCCATAAACTGTGGCGGCAAGCTCCCGGTGTATGTTGCTCCGTATAAACGCAAGCGCAGTTCGTTGGGCCATTTCCTGCGTTGATACAGGGTTGGTATAGTCAACGCTGCATAGCCTTCATACCGGGTGAAAGGGGCAAAATCAGTTTTGAGGACCGGATTATGGGTCACGGTAAACTTTACGCCATGTCCCTCCGGCTTTAGGTTTGCATTGGGGACATCGCCAATTTGTACTTCCCCAGTGAGTAGCGAAATGTCACCTGTATCAATAACAGGATTGTTACGACGCGTACTGCCAAAAAACCAGCCTTTTCGATCTCGAAAAACTTCAACGTCCTTATGTGACTCCCGGGAGAACCTGAGTGAAGCTACTGTTTTAATTTTATCCAGTCCCAGGCCCAGCTCCAAGAAGCGAGACTGCCTTTTGTAATAGTCGAAGTAGTCTTCCCAGCCAACATAAGTTGTCGCCCCGGCAACGAAGCGGCTGTACCCGCGGGAAGCATACTGGGTGTCGCGCTGTTGCGCAATGCCACCCCTTAAAAAAGCCGGCCCTGTCTTTAGCCGAAGCCCCAAGGTATAAGCTGGCAACTTGCTCGATACGCCATAGCCGAGCCCAACTTCTGCAGCAAGCATCGAGGACAAACTGAGGTCTTGCCTGGCCCCAAGGTAAAAACCATCCACCCTGCTGTACCCGAGTTGCAGATTTGAAATCACCCGTTCTACAGGCCTCTTCGTTGCGGGCACATCTGCAGCTTCAGCTGCTTCACTCAAATCAATTGCGGTGTAGTTTGCCAGCAATCCGATGGGGCGAAACGATCGCCCGAGCCCCTTGCGCGGGTCCATTGCCACAACCTCCTCTAACTCCTCTGGGGTCATGGGGATGAGCCCCGGATTCCATCTAAACAGATGATCCTGACGATCCACGTTCGGCGCTGCAACGATGGATTGGTCAGACAAAAAGAGCGTATCTGGTACGGGAAGGTTAAACACATACTTCGTGATGCGCGAGACCTGCCGATACCGCGCGGTCGGATAGGCAACACCCAGCCGGCCAAAAGAGACATTGCCCTCTATCTGCAAATCAACAGGCAACCACAGCGAGTCCCCGTATGGCGCAAATTGCTGCTCATAGAACGCATCCCAATCTTTGATGGGCGCCGGCAACACGTTGTTCGGGCTGGGCCGCATTTGTGCCTTGAGGAGCACGTAGGCTGAATCGAGTACTGATACGTGCCCCATGAACGCCGTACTCAGTGCCGACTTAGGACTAAAATAAATATCGTAGACCCGTTGCCCATCTTGCTCATGGTAGCCGGCCAGCGTGAACGTATACAGTTCTGGCGCCCGGGGATGTGTGGGGCCAATCAGCTTGAAGCCAAGGACTTCTATCGTATCATCGTAAAAGTTTGGGATGTTTTGGGTGGATGCAAAACGCATCGGATCAGTGAAGACAGGCCGCATCCGCCGGGCACGCACATAACTGCGGGTGCCTTCACCGCGCTTCCAGTGCCACTGCGCAATCGACTCTTGTACTTGCGCAAGGTCAAACTCACTGTACAGCATATACCTAGAATAGCTTTCTGCTGTATACGTGGCCAGATTGGTCTGCCACGCCTGCTTGTTTTCGATCACTTTGCGCATAATGTTATACGCAGGATCTTCGCCACTTACAACAACTTCTTCCAGCGTATAACGGACGGGTGTCAAGAGCACTTCCAATGTCGCCGGGGTGTCGTTGGTAATTTCCAGCGTACGGGATTCATACCCGATGTGACGGATATCAAGCGTTGCAGGAAGGGCGGCAAGCCTCAACTCAAAACGTCCAACTGCGTTTGTGATGGTGCCTTCAGCCCGTGCAAAATCAAAGAGCGTAACGGCTGGCAGTGTCTCGCCAGTCTGGGCATCGATCACAACTCCAGTGATCACTTTCTGCCCAAGCGCCGGCCTTGCTGCCCACAGCAAGACGAAAGCTCCGATATACAATACCTTCTTCACGCGCCTCTCCTAAAATATTCTTGCAGAGCCAAGTCCAACCGTAAAGCCGGGCGCGTCCAGGCGGGTAGCAAAATCAACCCTGAACAGGGAAAACAAGCCACTAATAGACACACCAACTTCCTGGTGCCAGTTTGCTGTGGTCCTTACCAAATCAGGTTCGAGTACCGAATACGATTGCCAGGTACGCGCATGGCCCCCAAATACAATCAGGTTAATTGCATTCTCAGCCGCCTTTCGCATGCCAAGTAGTTCAAAAGGTACTGTTTTGAAGTTATGCTCCCAGAATACCCCAAGCACGTCATCGCCCCGGTAGGGTTTGCTCTGTAGTGTTTTCAGGCTGCCAAACTGGTTGTAGAATGTCATCCGGCCATCAATCGCTCCAAAACGGGTAATGGGCAATTCGCCAAATCCGCGCTGTCCTATCAGCTTAAGATCCAGTGTATTTGGCAATAACCGGCGTGTAAAGAAGGTATTGAAACGCCACTCTACAGAAAGATTGTACCGGGTGAACGTATGGTCGCTATCGAGGCCAGGCAGGGCATGCTCAACTTGAAACGCCAAAAACTTGCGCCCCGTCACGCCGAGTGTTTCCTCGTCATCGCCAAACGAAAAACCGGCTACAAGTGAATGGACGCCAAGCGAATTTACAGCCGGGTTTTCGCGCTGTTCAAAGCTTCCATCAAAGAAGTCGTAATCGGTGAGTTTCGCCAACTCGCCATGAGACTCGATATGCAGCCCGGTTTGGAGGGTCAACTGCGTTTCAGGTACAGCAAAAGACAGGGTTGCGCGAAACCGTTCATTTCTGAAATAATCGTAATAATCTACGCCATCAAAGAGCACGACCAGGCCATTGAAGGTCCGCAGAAATGGTGTACTGCCCGTTTGCGTGTCTGTGTATTCAGCATAAGATAAATCAAGCAACAAACGCCTCGCCGTATCGATCCCGATTTGAGCACCAAGTGAGAAGGCGACTGCTTGATCACTTTTCAGGGTTGAGCTGAGCCCGATCGCGCCATTGAGGTTGAAACGATTGCTAATGCGTTTGCCAATTCCAAGCTCGCCATACACACCCTCTACCCTGTTAAAGCGAATGTGCGGACTGAAATCCAAGTTGAGCCGGCGGCGCTTTGGTGAACCTTCTTCGCCGGCCAATACCACTTCATCATCCGAATCATCATTGCGCGCTGACACTTTCACAACACGCGCCAGCGGCCCGGTAGGCTCATATGCTTTGGCGAGGGTCATTGTACTGTCAATTGAAACGTATGCAGCAGACTCTGCCTTATCCAAGGGTACAGCGATCCCCTCTTCGTCGAGCAGCGTATCTTCAGCAATGGAAACAGAATCCACAACAACCGAAGCGCCAGGCTCAAAAAGCGTATCCGGCACAATTGCATTTACATCATAGTTGGAGATACGCGAGACCTGCTCAATGTAAAAAGTGGGAAACGAGAGCAGTCGATTGAGTCCGATTTCCGCAGCCATTTCACTCCTAAAGTCAACCGGAAGCCAGGCTGAACCACCAAAGCTAGAAAACTGCTGGCTATAGGTTACATCAAAGTCTTGAATGGGCGGCGGAAACAGAAATGCGTCCCCCGGTTCAAGCTCCACTTCGAGCAAGGCATACACTCCATCCAGCACAGCCAACTTCCCTACAAAACCCGTCTTCAATCTATTGCGCGGCGATACGCCTATATCATAAACAACTTCGTCGTCGATGCGTCGGTATCCTAGAAGTTCGAACGTATAATGGTCGAGGGCATCCGGATGTGTGACACCCATGAAGTTGTAGCCGGCAATATCGATATTGTCGTCGTACAGGTTGGCGACAAACTGGGCTGCCGGCAGGACGTCCCCGATATCCAGGTTTGAGGTCTGCCGGCGGGCTTTAACAACCTCCCGCGTTCCTTCCTGGGGATTCCAGTAGGTGTCCGTGAACGACTCGATGATGGACACAATGCCGGTGTCATTTTTCAGCGTAAATCTGTTGTAAGCCTCTGCCGAATAAGATGCCAGTTCGGCCCGCCATACTTTCTTTTGCTCAATCACCTCCCGCATAATTTCAACAGCAGGGTCTTTTTCGCTTACGACCACTTCCTCAAGTGCGTACACGATCGGAGGCATCTGAACACGTAGGGCAATTTCTGGTGCAGCAGTAACATCTACATACTGGCTTTCGTATCCAATGTAACGAACCACAAGTACGGCTGGCAGCGTCGGAAGCTGCAGGCTAAACTGACCATCGACGTTCGTAATGGTGCCCTGATAGGTGCCATCGATTTGCACATTAGCCGCCGGCAGTGGCTCACCCGTTTCAGCATCCAGCACAATACCTTCGACGAGGTGCTGCGCGTGTGAAATTACCGGGACAAAAAAGGCACAAACAAAAATGCAAAAAGCAAGAAACAATACACGTACAATAGGGCTAAACAATAGAGTAGGTTTACAAAAAGACGACTGGAGAAGGGGAATTTTTTTCTGCACTGTTGTTTGATTTTTTGTTGGGGGTAACCTGGCAAACTATAATTCGGCATTGCGGAATGTGGCCCGCCCGAATGGTATGGGTTTTGAGATGTAGGCGCTCTTCAGATGGAGGATAAACCCCGGCACTTCGGCTTGCCCCTATCCCTTGCTGTTCCCCCTGTTAAATTTATCCTGCAGATTACTATTCGAGAAAACTTTCATATCCTGATTTAGATGTCTCACTGGTACGAAGTATTTGATAATGATCGCGTACAACTCCTCACGCGAAAGCAGGCAACGAGACTCATTCGTATGCTGGTAGCTGCTTTTGCAGTGACTACGGCTGGCATCATCATAGGTTTTAATTATAAACCTTATTTCTTCCTGATTATTGTGTGCGTCCTCCTAACGTGGTTTGGCGCCTTCTGGTGGATCACCTGGCGACTCCGCATGCTGCGGCGCGTTGTTTGGTGCGTAAAAATTTCTGATCGCCGTGTTGAGGCGTATGATTATACCCGCAAGAAAATCACATTGGACTGGACGAAGGTACAGCGCGTGGAGATCACAAAAGACAGCCTGATTCTATTAGGCCCCAGTTTTTGCTCCTTCCAGATACCACACCTGTTTACCGACTTCCCAAAACTGAGCCACCGCATTATTTACTGCGCAGAATTGTATGAGGTGCCCATTTTCATCGATGGATTGCCCTGGCAAAGCCTCGATGTGTATGAGCTCTATCCCTTCCTTGAAGAAGGCGCAGCCGGCTAACTTCACTCCGCTACCTGTGGTTCATTGATGCGCCAGACATAGCGTAGCTTGATCCGATCACCCCGTTTGTACATCTCCGTATCGCGGGGCACATTTTCTACGCCCAATAATTCGGCCCCCAATTTCTCTATCGTCCGCCGTGAAGCCTGATTATCTGGATTGCAGGTGATATACAGGAGGGCAAAATCGTGTGCCTTTGCGAGGGGTACAAGGAGTTTACAGGCTTTGCCGGCATATCCATGACCCCGATGAGCACGGTCAATTGTATAGCCAATATTCCCGGCATACCTATCAATCAGCATGTTGCTCCCGATCCGTAGGGAGATGCGCCCTACCCGCTCGCATGATACATTCTTCCGAATACCAAAAATGTAAGCCGGCACATAGTTCTTGTGCTTTGCCGCCGGGGCCAATGCTTCAACGAACAAATGGACCTCCGGACCTTCAATGATATCGCCGGTTTTCTTTATAAACATGATTGCAACAGATGGCGCACTTATCAGCTTGCGCGTCCCAGGGGCGTGGACATGAGTAAATCTACGGTTTTTTGATATATTTCTCCGTTTTCACTGGCACGCGGCCCAGCAACGTTGAGTTTTGCCGGCCTGACACGCCGCAACCAGGCATCGAGTGCCTGGCGAGCGGCCAACGTAGACAGGTCCAAAAGATCAAGACGCAACCGAGGCCTTTTCAGCGCTTCAGCCATATTGAAGGTAAAAGTAGTACCGCCACTTGCAATACCCACAGGGTGTACAACAAGCGTCGCATCTGCCAACTTCACGTTTAGAAAGGTTCGCTCCGCAGGAAGACAACTTGGCGCTTCAAGAATCCCTGTGTACCTGGCAGGTATGCGGCCGGCTTCATTTGTCCTGCCTGCCGGCACCCAGCCACCGATGGATATGCCTTGCGCCATCGCAACATCCCATGCAGCAAGATCGACCCCGGTTTGCCCACCAGACACAACCATCTGCACACCGTATCCATTATCAGCAGTATGTACCTTATCTTCAAACACCTTCACAGCCTCTTACAAGTAACCCATTTTTAACGCATGTGTACCCAGGCTTTTATCCGCACAGCTTTCATTGGATTCAGTCTTTGCTTGTTTGTCAACGCCCCGCTGCAGGCACAGGCGCTGCCGGATAATGCCCAAAGTACCGGCAAGCTGTCAACAACGGGAGTGGCCGAACTCGATACGTATTTTGAGGAGTTTGTGGCCGCGCAAAAAATCCCGGGCGTAACGTATGCAATTGCGCATCATGGCAAAATAGAGGTCATGCGCAGTATCGGGTATCAGGATATTGAAAATCAAACCCCCGTAACCGACAGCACCATCTATCGCATTGCATCGATGACTAAGATAGTCACCAGCGTAGCCGTGCTGCAGCTGATCGAATCTGGAAAAATAGCACTCGACGACCCGATTTCCCGCTATATCCCTGAGCTAAGCAATCAGCGTGTTTTAGTGGATGTGGAGAAACCCGATGGCCCAACAGAGCCGGCAACCCAGGCAATGACCGTCAAACAACTGCTGATGCATACCTCCGGCCTCGGTATGACAGGCGGCAACGGCATCAATGGGCAGTATGGACGCATCATGGGTAACCCTTCCCTTTCTTTGCAGCAGCAAATGGAAGCCATTGGTGAACTGCCGCTGCTTTATCAGCCCGGTACACAATGGCGCTACAGCATGGCAACGGCAGCACTCGGCTACCTCGTCGAAGTAGTATCAGAAATGCCCTTTGCCATCTATCTACAGCAGCACATCTTCGCACCACTTGGCATGAGGGATACGGGATTTTATGTGGACGCATCCAGGCAGAGTCGCGTCATATCAGTTTACCGGGCAAGCGAAGGCAATTCCATTCAGCGCACTCGGCACGGGCTCATGCAACGAGAGACAGTACCTCCTAATGCACCAAACGGCGCCGGCGGATTGTTTTCAACGGTGCCCGACTACTTGCGTTTTGCACAAATGTTACTCAATGGCGGCACCCTGGAAGGCGTGGAGATTTTGAAGGCGGAAACCGTAGACCTGATGACCAGGGACCATTTACCCGATACCATTACCCTCCCGGAACGGTTCGGACGAAACTACGGCCTTGCCGGCTATGGCTTCGGGCTGGGGGTTCGTGTGCGCACCGACGTCCAACGCTCCAACTTACCTGGTAATGCTGGAGAATATGGTTGGGGCGGCTTGTTTGAAACCTACATATTGATTGATCCATCAGCCTCACTCGTCGCCCTCTACATGACCCAGGTTCGCCCCTCCAGCTTTTATCCCCTGCGGCGCGACTTCACGCGGCTTGTATATGGCACGCTCACGGAGTGATATTTATCGAGCCATTGTTATAACTAAAAAAGGTGCGCCGGCTTACGGCACACCTTTTTTATAATACAGCACGCTTACAGTTCAAGTGACTTATGCAGCTTGTGCCTCAGCATCAACAGACTCATCAGCTGTTTCATCATTAAACATGAAGAAAAAGATGAGGGTGAAGACGAGGGTTGCAACGGCAAAAATGCCCCAGAACAGCTGCCAGTCAGCCATGCTGAGTGTACCGTTTTCGCCATAAGCGTTTACAAAA
>JBCCIM010000028.1 GCA_039111535.1 Bacteroidota bacterium
CCTGCTTCTAGTAATACCACTGTTCAGAAAAACCGCCAGGCGTCTTCTCGTCCGGCGGTTTTTCATGCGTTTCACCCCTTGTCCGCGCCTACAGAAATCCGTGAAAGCTAAATCTACCTTCTCTCTCAAAGACCAGCTGTTCAACCCTGAAAAAGTCGCCTACCTGGCCGGCCTCGTAAAAAAGGCATACCCGGACTTCGAGTCAGACGCCTTTCAGAAATCCGTTGTTGATGCCTTTCCGGAACTGGAGCTCAAAGCGCGTATCTCCCACATCACAACCTGCCTGCACGAATACTTGCCCGATGATTATGAAACGGCGCTCGACATCATCTTGCGGGCCCTCCCCCCTGCGCTCGATCCAACCAAAACAGACGATGACTTTGGCGATTTTATCTTTTCGCCCCATAGCCTGTTTGTAGCAACCTATGGCTGTTCTGCAACATACCTCCAGACTTCGCTACTCGCGCTTCGGGAAATGACAAAACGGTTTTCAGTGGAATATTCCATTCGCTTTTTCATCAACGCCTTTCCCGACGAAACGATGGCCTTCCTTCATGAGGGGGCAACGGACAAAAACTACCACGTGCGCCGGCTCAGCAGCGAAGGCACACGTCCCAAACTGCCATGGGCACAGGGCTTAAAGACAGCATATACCCTCCCCATGCCACTACTCGAACTGCTCTACGCAGATTCCACCCGTTACGTTACCCGATCTGTTGCCAACCACCTCAATGATATCAGTAAACTGGATCCGGAACTGGTCATTGCTACGCTCAAAAAATGGCGCAAGAGCAAGCGCCAGGAAGCGAAAGAAATGGCCTACATTACCAAACACTCCTTACGCACATTGATCAAACAGGGCCATCCGGAAGCGCTGGATCTGATTGGTTTTGGGGGCAAGCCAGACATTACCGTCACAACCTTTCAGACCTCAACCCCTGTTGTCAAGGTTGGGGAAGCTTTTCTGTTCGACCTGTCTTTTGAATCGAACAAGAAGCAAAACCTTGTTGTAGATTACCAAATGACTTTTGCCACGACAGGCAAAAAAGCCGGCACAAAAGTATTCAAAATCAAAACATTAGAACTTTCGAAGGGCGAAGTGGTCAACCTAAACAAGAAACACCCCATGCGGTTGATGACAACGCGACGCCTCTATGCTGGTGAACACAGCATCACCTTACAAGTCAATGGGGAAAATCATGGATCACTGACATTCGAACTGGTTGAATAAATGTATGTATGGACCAGCCTGCTGTTTGGATTGCTTGTTTCTTCCTGCAATGCACAGCCAATAACTGCCCCAACAGAACAGAAGGGTGCGTTGCAGCTGGTTACCATGACCTACAACATCCGCCATGGAGAAGGTGCAGACGGTGTGGTCAACCTGCAACGCATTGCCAACGTCATCCTTGCAGCGCAACCCGACCTCGTTGCCATTCAGGAAGTAGACCAGGGCGTTGCAAGAACCGAGCGTGTGGATCAAGCCGCGATACTTGCAGACCTAACCGGGATGCACATGCGGTTTGGCTTTGCAGATGTATATCAGGGCGGAGACTTTGGCAACGTGATCTTGTCGCGTGTCCCTATCGATACTCTTCAACTCTATCCCCTTCCTGGCCCACCTGGTGAAACGCGGGTCCTCATGGCTACGAAGGTGCGTTTTCCGCTCAAAGATGAAGAAATACCGGTGACGTTTATGTCGACGCATCTCGAAACGATTGAGGCGCCTCGCAAGGAAGCTGCACAAAGAATTGCCGAACTTATGCCAGAAATGCCTGAAGAGCTTTTTGTGCTGGGAGGCGACTTAAACGCAACGCCCAACGCTGCTACTCTGGATACCCTTGCGAGTAAATTTGTTATTCCTACGCTGAAGTCACACGTATTTACCCATCCCGCAAACAATCCTGCCCGGCAAATTGATCATATCCTGTACGCCGGCCCTAATACCTGGACAATCGACGACGTCTATACCCTAAACGCGCCCATCAGCTCAGATCACCTGCCCCTGGTAACGGTGTTTACCTATACGCCGCAATCTACCCCTTAACTGCCTGTAGAATCGGCATACACGCGCATACTGCGCAAGCTATCCTTGTTGAGGCCACGGCGCCCAAACGGTTTTCTGGCTCTCGTAGAATCAAACGGTGGTCCGCCAAATCGGGATGGACCGTCTCCGCGCATAAAACCTTTTCTCCGCTTGCGGTCTTTCTCTACCCGTTGACTCAATGCTGCTTTCTGATCATCATTCAGTATTTGATCGAGTGAGCGCCTCATGTCTACAAATACGTCGCGGTGCTCAAGGGCAACAGAACGGCGAATCTCCATATGCCGGCGCTCCGTTTCCCGCAACACTGCCTGAATTTCTGCCTGCTGGGCTTCGTCGGTAGGCTCAATCATCCGCTCAAGGAAGCGCGACATGCCATTCTCTTTACGCAAAGCCTGTATCTCGGCTACCCGATTCGAAAAAATCGCGCCCGTGGCCAACGAGCCGATGATTACACCAACGAGCAGCGTTCCTAGAATGACAGCGATAGATTTAGTTTTGGCGTTCATGGCAAAGCCTCGGTCTGCTCGGCAAAGTAATCAAGGTCGTATACAGCCATCGTGGACACCGACGGTATGGCAAGGATAGACTCTGTTGTAGTGGAATCAACGGTATAACCATTGGACAGGTTGATGTTGTATACAGCCAGGCATAGCGCAAGAAACAACCCTGCAATGGCTACTGGGCGAAAGAAACCAACCAGCAAGCCGGCCAACTCTTCATCCCATGAAGGCGTCTGCGACTGAGCAGGGTCCAGTTTTTTCATTAGCCGATCCGTAAAAAATGGATCAAGTGCATCAGCTGAATCTGCCGTGGTCACTTCCTTCAGCAGGTCTTGCGTAGCGGACAACTGCGCCAACTCCGAACGTAGTGACGCGGATTGCATCAGCGACGTTGCCAGTTGTGCCGCCTCTTCCGCAGACAATTCCCCTGCAAGGTATCGCAGCAGTGTATCCGTAGTATGTTGATGGTTCTCTTTCATATTCTTGCACGCGTTAACGCATCAGGGGAGCTAGCACATTTTTTAGTTTTTTTTGTGCCCTACTCAATCGCGACAATACTGTGCCGTAGGGTAAATCGAGCAATTGTGCGGTTTCTTCTGTCGAATACCCTTCGATCATCCGCAAGACCACAACTGCACGGTGTTTGGGTGGCAATGCGGCAATTGCTTCGTGTACAAGCCGCGCCCGTTCTTGTTGCTCCAGGCCCTCAGGCGTGGTTGTCTGCTCATCAACAACCTGTTGGGGGTCGTCGCGGCTCAGCAATCTACCAAAAAAACGTTTGCGCCGGCGCAGGACATCAAGCGACTTGTTGATTGCAATTTTCTTGATGTATGTTGCAAAACTCGCCTCTCCCCGAAACCTGTACAGCGTTTGGTAACACCGGATAAACGCTTCCTGTACGACATCATCCACCTCCGCAGATCGCCCCAGCATGGAGACCACCGTAAGGGCTACACTTTCCTGGTATTGATCTACCAGGGTACGAAACGCCTTACGATCCCCCTCTCGTGCCTTCTCAACCAACACCATATCTGCTTGCTTCCGTTCAGCACGCAAAGCCTCCCGAGAAGCCGGCAGGCTTCCTGGCGTTTGCGCTTTAACTGGCACAGATTGACGCTGTGGCGAGGTTGCAGACAAAGTAACGTTTATCAATACTGGTGCAAAGGAGCTCTCATGCTACAATACGATTTTTCAGGTTCGCATTGTAGCATGAGATAGTTTTAGCTTATCTAAAGGTATTAAATCGGCGATTCGCGCGCCGGCCGGCAGCCTCTCCTGTGCGTTCTTTTGCGACAGAAAAGGCAAGCGCACGGTGGATCTTGACAATTTCCTGCTGCTCAGCTGTAAGGATTTCATTGACAGCTTCTGCAGTCTCCTGATGGAAAGCCTTTACTTTTTCCCGCGCTGTTTCTCGGTCGCCGGATTCTTTAATCGAATTCATCAGCGCAGCACCTGCTTCTTTCTGCTCAGCACGCAATGTTTCAATTTGTTCGCGCTGTGCATCCGTTAGGCCCAGTGCTTCGATGCGGGCAGCTTCCGAGGCCTCACGTTGTTCGCCAAAGCGGCCTTTACGGGTTTCGCCTTCATCACGCCGGCTTTTCATTTTCTCTTGCCGCTCCGCACGAGCCGCCTGCATGGCTTCCAGTTGTTCAGCAGTAAGAATGGTAGCGAGCTCAGCTTCTGCCGCCTCCCGCATCGCTTCCAGGGCTGCTTTGAACCCTTCTTCATCGAGTTCGCCTTCTTTGCGCTGTGTACGCAAAGCGGTTAGCTCCTCACGCTGGGTTTCACGCAACGCTTTCATTGAGGCTTTTTGCTCATCTGTAAGGCCTTCGATGTTACCAAAGGCGTCGCCACCACCGCGTCCAAAGCGTTTGCCACGCAACCCACGCTGACGTTGTTCACCATTGTTGTTGGAACGGAGCCCGCTTCGTTTTTCCTGGCGCGATTCACGCGCATCTTCGATTTTCTCAAACAGGGCTGTTTTCTGGTCCGTACTTAGCGTTTGCTGTAGCTCAGCAGCGACATACCAGAGTGTGCCTGGTTCGTCTTCTCCACGCTTTGCCAGCACTTCATTAACCTGTTCGGTTTGGTTACTGGTCAGTTGCAAATTATCAGCGAGTGTAGAAATGCCCGGGGTCACTGCCGCGGTTTCATTTTCCATCAACGCATTACTGGAGTCGCAAGCTGTAAATGCAAAAAGCATGAGGCACAAGCCGGCAATGGTCAACCGATGCAATCCCGGTATTAATTGGTTCGTTTTCATATGTCTATCTATGCTCGTATTTAAAACTGTTCAATGATCTATTTGCTGACAGCTGAACCTTGTACACAGGCTATTCAGCGGACGGTATTGATGCATCTTTCAATTTTATAGACGAGGCATTGTACAATACATTCCATTTAGCACTATTTTCTCTGCACAACGCCTGATATCCACCCACAAGGCCTTTTTCAGTTATTTTACGGACCGCAGATTTATGCTTCGCAGATCTTTTCTAAAACTGTCGACTTCGGCGCTCGCGTCAACCATCCTGCCCGTTCAATTCGGTGCCCTAAAAAACGGCAGCCGTAAGTTTACCATGAGTTTGAACCCCGGCGCAATAGGGGTCGGGGCACCCCTTGACGAATTGATCAGCTATGCTGCTGACTTCAGATTTGAGGCATTGTCTCCCCCTGTTTCAGAAGTACGCAACCTCAGTGATGCACAACGCGAAGCAGTATTGGCACGATTGAAACAACACAATTTGGCGTGGGGATCTGCCGGCCTGCCTGTTGACTTCAGGAAAGATGCAGCCACGTTTAAGTCCGGCGTTGAGGCCCTACCCGGCACAGCCGCCCAGTTAAAAAAAGCCGGCGTCACACGCATGAACACCTGGATCATGCCACGACACGATACCCTTACGTACAGAGAAAACTTCGCGCAACATGCTGCGCGCCTGCGTGAAATCGCGACGATCCTCGGAGACAATGGCATACGCCTGGGACTCGAATACGTGGGCCCGTATACCCTGCGCGCCCGATGGCGCTACAGCTTCGTGCATTCCCTGAAAGAGACACAAGAGTTACTGGCCGCCATAGACCGCCCGAATGCAGGTGTTGTACTTGACAGCTTCCACTGGTTTACCGCACACGAAACTGCCGAAGACCTGCTGAGCCTCAACAATGCCGACATCGTTGCGTGTGACCTAAACGACGCGCGCATTGGCTTTTCAGTGGATGAACAGGTGGATGGAAAACGCATGCTACCAGCCGCAACTGGTGTGATAGACCTAAAAGCATTCCTGGAAGTACTCATTGGAATTGGCTACGACGGTCCAGTTCGCGCAGAGCCTTTTAACAAGACCCTGAACGACTTACCCAACGAACCTGCCGTTGCCGCGACAAGCGCAGCCATGCATGAGGCATTCAATCTTATTTAACCCTGCTGAGGCTATGGCTCTACGCACGTACTCCCCCTTGTTACTTGTATGGCTTGCAGCTTTGCTGGCATGCGCTGGCTGCGCACCAGCAAGCCAGTCACCTCCTGCGATACCCGTCTTCGAAGCCCAGGTTATTGACGACGAGATTTCTATCGGCTATGGCCTGGCCATTGGCCACGTCGATCGTGACAATAAACCAGACATTTTGCTGGCAGATAAAAACCAGTTTGCCTGGTATCGTAACGGCACCTGGGATCGCCACGTACTTATCGAAAACCTGACTGAGCGCGACAATGTGGCGCTTGCTGCGCGCGACATCGACGGGGATGGTCGCGTTGAGATTGCTGTCGGCGCCATGTGGAATCCTGGAGAAACCACAGACAAAAACATGTCGGGCGCTGTGTACTACCTGATCCAGCCGCCAGAACCAACCATGCAGTGGGAGCCCGTTCAGTTGCCACACGACCCTACCACGCACCGCATGCAATGGGTAAAGGTTGGAGAAACTGCTTACGATCTGGTGGTGCTGCCGCTACACGGTATTGGAAACAGCAGCGGCGTCGGTGATGGTGTACATATTCAGGCCTATACGCCGCCGGCAAACCCCAGAGATCCCTGGAAGACACGGGTACTGGACGATAACATGCACCTCACCCACAATTTTGATGTAGTGGAACGTGAGGATGCCGCAGTGCTTTATGTTGCCGGCAAAGAAGGGGTTCGCCAAATCGGGTTTGACGGCCACTGGGCTAATGCAGCCACCCCCCTGGAAGGGGTCAACAGCGCCGCCGGCGAAGTACGGGTAGGCATGCTGGTCGACAAGCCCCTCGTTGCCACCATTGAGCCTATGCATGGCAACAAACTGGTTGCCTACATCGGTGATGGGGAACGTCAGCGCGTCGTACTTGATACCACTTTTGCACAGGGGCATGCACTTGCTGTTGCGGATGTATTGGGCCTCGGGCGCGATCAAATTGTTGCCGGCTGGCGCAATCCCGACGCCAATGACCAGGTAGGCATCAGGCTTTACATCCCCGATGAAACGGGTAGCTCGTGGTCTATTTTTCTTATCGATGAAAACACCATGGCCTGCGAAGACCTCAAAGTGGCAGACCTTAACGCTGACGGCAAACCAGATATCATTGCAGCTGGCCGCGCTACCCGTAACCTCGTCGTTTACTGGAACAAGTCATCCTAAACCATTGAAATTATATCATTTAGCACTCCTTGCACTTACGTTCGCCGGACTTTCCAATGGTGCCTGCAATTCTAAAATTACAAGCGAAGAACTTGAAGAAGAAGCAATGCCAGGCGAAGCAGGTATGACAGCGGATGTGGTGTCTGTCAGTGTCAGTGGAGAAGCCGGCAATTATCAATTTGCGGTTGGCATTGAGAGCCCGGACATCGACTGCTCGCAATATGCCAATTGGTGGGAAGTGGTAGCACCTGATGGTGCCTTGCTCTATCGGCGTATTTTGGGGCACAGCCATCCGGCAGAACAACCCTTTATCCGCTCAGGCGGCCCTGTCGAAATTACAGCAGATGATGACGTGATCATCCGGGCCCACATGCACCCTTCCGGGTATGGCGGCACCGTGTATCGTGGATCAGTTGCAAACGGATTCCAGGCCACATCGCCAACGGCCGACTTTGCAGACGAACTCAGCGAACAAGCCCCCCTGCCCAGCGGATGCACCGGCTAATCAAATAGAATTGCAGACTACGTGAACATAGCTATTCTTTATACGGGAGGCACGATTGGATGTGTGGGTACGCCGCTCACGCCCCTGAAGACACCAGATTTCGAAACGGCTTTTCAATCAATCGTCTACCCCATTGTCCAATCTGAATATCCACACTGCAAACTCACTTTTTTGCCTTTCGAAAAGGTGCTCGACAGCACCAACCTCCAGCCCACGGACTGGTGTGACATGGCTTTGCAAATTCTGCCTCATTACGCCAATTACGATGGCTTTGTGGTGTTGCACGGTACCGATACCATGGCTTTTACTGCATCAGCACTGTCATTCCTCTTCACAGGCATGCAGGCGGATGGTTTCCCTGACGCTGTGCTGAGTAAACCTATCGTATTTACAGGCTCCCAGGTCCCGTTATTTCACAAGGATACTTCAGATAACTACAGCCTGCTGTTTAACACTGATGCCCTTCAAAACGTTTGCGGCGCCATAGCTGCAGCGCAACTTGGCATTCCGGAAGTCAGCCTGTTTTTCAATGACACGTTGTTCCGGGGTAACCGCACGGTGAAAACCAATGCGGACGCGTTCCATGCATTCTCATCTCCCAACTATCCCAATCTGGGTGAGTACGGCATCGAGTTTTCGCTGGAAAACGACCACATGTTGCATTTACCAACCACGCAAGACATTTCGCTGGATGCCCCGCAGGCACAACGCCGGCTCCGTGCGCAACTCGAATACTTACTCGAACACATAACCCACTCAGCCGTCATTCCGTTTAAAGCATTCCCGGCGTTCTATACGCTACATCCCCATAAAAACGTGCTCGGCGAATTGCTTCAAGCCGCCATCGACCATGTAGACGTGCAAGGAATTATTCTGGAAGCTTACGGGGATGGCAACTTTCCATCAGGTGCACCCGACGATCCTACGGCCGGCACCATTTACCAAATCCTCAAAGCTGCCCATGCCCAGGGCATTGTACTAATCGACTGCACGCAAGTGCTCGATGGCGTTGTAGATGCAAATGTATATGCTGCCGGGTCCTGGCTTGCGGAAGTCGGAGTCGCCGGCGCTTACGACATGACGCCCATTGCTGCCCTCACCAAACTCATCTACTTGAACGCCCTGCGCAATTACAACGGATTCAACTGGGATCAGCATACGTTAACGCGGTTGATGCAGACCAACATTACTGGCGAAATCATGGACGTCAACCGGCTTGACACAAGAGGTAAAGGGTACCTGGGTGTGGGAGAATCCATTCAAACCCTCAATGGCAACGCGCAATTTGTAAATGATGCTGTTGCCGGCCCGGTATTAAAAGATGCCGGGGGCAAGGTAATGTGGCAAGCGTTGCAAGAACCCGAAATAGCGATCATGCCAGGCCGGCTATACATGCAGGGTGATGGCAATCTCGTATTTTACGACAACTCCAACACCCCGCTCTGGTCTTCTCAAACCGCTACGCCATCCAATGCAACATCCATGTTGATTCTGGATGATGAGGCAGGAAATAAGATAAGCCTCTCGATCTACAATTACGCCAAAGGTGAAACCAGTCGCATCTTATTTAAAGGGGCGGTATAATAGCGATTCAACCACGATCTTTCCAATACATTTGCAATAGCCGGGCAGACCCTTGACGCACGAACAGGAAAAAGCATACCTTACCACGTATCGCGACGGCCTCCTCAACGACATTTTACCGTTCTGGCTTAACAACGCCGTCGACAAAGCGCACGGCGGATTCATCGTTGCCCTGAACCAGGATGGCTCAATCCTCGACACAGACAAAGGCATGTGGCAGCAGGGGCGATTTACCTGGCTCCTCTCTACCCTGTACAACACTGTTGAGCAGAACGATACGTGGCTTTCGTTAGCCAAAAGCGGCATCAATTTCATGGACCAACACGGCTTCGACGACGATGGCCGCATGTTCTTTCAGGTTACCCGTGAAGGCGCCCCACTCAGAAAACGCCGCTACGTTTTCACCGAGGCATTTGGTGCGATGGCCTATGCCGCTTATGCCAAAGCAGCCAATGACGACGCAGCCGCTGCTAAAGCCGGCGAGTTGCTTCGCCTCGTGATACGCTACAATAGTACGCCCAGCCTCATCCCTCCCAAAGGTGTGCCTGGCACGCGGCCCGCGCAAGGCATCGGTGTCCCCATGATTGCCATTAACCTGGGCCAGGTCCTCCGTGAAACCATAGATGACCCGATGAGCACCGACCTGATCGACCAGTCCATTGAATCCATCGAGCGCTATTTCATGAAACCAGATTTGCGTGCGGTCATGGAAACGGTCGGACCCAACGGCGAATTCATCGACCACTTCGATGGCCGCACGCTCAACCCGGGTCACGCCATTGAAGCTGCCTGGTTCATACTGCACGAAGCGAGCCTGCGCAACAACGATGCACACCTGATCAAAATTGGCACCCAAATCCTCGATTGGATGTGGGAACGGGGCTGGGACAAAGAATACGGTGGCATCCTCTACTTCCGAGACCTCAACAATCTACCCGTGCAAGAGTACTGGCAAGACATGAAGTTCTGGTGGCCACACAATGAAACGATTATAGCCACGCTGCTGGCTTACTGTATGACGGGTGATAAGAAATATGCCACGTGGCACAAAGCTGTGCATGACTGGGCATACAAACATTTCCCAGATCCAGCCCACGGCGAATGGTTTGGTTATCTGCATCGTGATGGACGCATTTCCGTCCCTTTAAAAGGCAATCTGTGGAAAGGCCCCTTCCATCTGCCCCGTATGCAGTGGTATTGCTGGCAGTTGCTTGAAGCGCGGGCAGCATCACGAACCGCGCATAATTCATAACCGGTTAGTACGTCAGCCCTTATATTAGGATAAACCACTGGCTCCCCATCCTTTCAAGCAGTGGAGACCCTACAATCGTACAACAGCGTGGAATACACACAGCATTATATTGAAATTCCGCGGATGTTCTATTCGGATGCTGCTGAGGCACTTTTCGATCGTTGCCTAGGGTGTGATGTGTTTTTACTCGAAGATGGCAGACAATATATCATCGAGAAGGCGTATCGCAGATACACAGGCTATGGCACACAGGATACCGTATTTGAGTACGCCATGTGCTTCGACTGCTTTGTCAGCTTACAAGAGGCCATGTCCGAAGAGTCCATGAATCGAGTGCGATCTTATTTCGACCGGCATGTAGACCTCTTCGACCGGCGCAAGATTCTGCTGGCTAAAGACCAGGTACGTGTGGACGATTGGATGGACCGGTGCCTGGTAAAAGGCACCCCGATTGCTGAATTGGAAGAATATCAGATTTTCGGACATTGTGACGGCAAAGATCTGCTCTTCACCCTCTTCCCTTACGCCATTGGCAGCGAGGCCATAGACGAGATTAGTCTGTTACTATCCAACAAAACCCTGGGCGAAATAGATGGATTTATGGATGACCATTTTGGTTTCCCACCAGAACTGCGCAAACTATTGATTGAAAAGAAAATGTTTGTTGTCTAACCCAGTTCGATCTCGCGTTTACTGCTTGCTGTAGCTCCCGTATTGTTGTCTTTTACAATGACCTGCAACTCATACCTGCCGGCTGGTACAGCAGACATGTCGATCTCTCCATATTCCACACTGGTCCGTTCCGCTCCACTTCGCTGGAATGTGATGGAAAGCAACGGATCTTTGCTCTTGCGCCTGAACACTCCCCGCCGCCGGCCTGTCTCGGGAGGCTGCAAAACGTACGTAATCTCAAAGTCCGTCGCGTCATCTGACGAAAACGTCAGGTTATAAATTTCAAAATACACAAAGAACGGATCTTCAGGTCGATACCCACGGCCGGGGTTCGTGCGAAGATACAATCCCTGCTTGGTATACCGCCCTGGTCGCTCTGCCGGCACAACTTCAAATGCAGGAATCAAATCACTCAGTTGTAACGGTTGTGTAGCTCCTGACCCGGGTTCATAATCCGGCACGGTGTAGTCAAATTGATACGACCCAATCCAGGGAGCGTCTGCAATGCTTGCGTGCAGATTCACGTGGTACGAATCGGGCAATGCGCTGAAGCGAAGAAAATCCACAGCAACAGCATCTTTGGCGCGGCTCGCATCCACCGTGAGTGTTTCAAACGAATGGTAGACTTCGTTCCAATCCATGTCATGAACGGTCAGGCCCACCTCAATCCCCAAAGACGCACGATCCGGTAAAGTATTCGATATTTGCCCGATAGGTACTGAAAAATAGATTTCGACCTCGGTAGTGTCTTGCGCTCCGTTAAATGCAGCGAGGAAATAAGGTACCGGCATATGCTGCACAGGCTCAATCCACTTGTGTCGGTCGGAAGCCAGGCCTTCGTTCACACTCTCCAGATTTTCATCGAAGAACTCATTGCCAAACGCAATGAAGTCCATTTCAGTCTGACGACCCCGACCAAAACTCGAGCCCGTCTCTTTAACCCGCGCAACCGAAGCAAGCCGGGCATAAATGCCCCCCCAAATCTCACGCGCTTCCAGCACTTCCAACACAAGCGGCAGCGTTGGCACCAGTTCTGCGAGCTTACCGTGCCCTTCAAAATGAAAGTCAAGCGCCGGCTCATAGTAGCGCCAGGACTCCAAAAAAGAGCTCCCTTCCCCCACCGACGCTGCAGTAGTCGCCGGCTCCCCATGCCGAAGGAAAATCAGCCCTTTATCGCCAAACTCTCCATTGAGCCAGTACGAAAAAGGAAAATCACCATCTGCCATCCGGTCGGCGCGTGCATTGTTGCCTACCCGGTAGGCTTCGCGGGGTTGATAGAACGCATACGTTTTCTCAGCAGCGTGCAACCTTCTATAATGTTCTACCAGTCGTTTATTGACATTTTGGGCGCGGAGCGGATTTCGCCGGGCGAGCATTTCCCGAAAAAAGGATTGATAGACAGCCGCTGTATCCAGCGTAAAGAAGGTGCGGCCTTCCGCATTTGTCAGGATGTGTTTAAAGTCCTCAAACACCAGCCAGGCCCCCGTCTGGTTTTGAATAATGTCGATTGCCTGGTTAACAAATGAAGTAGCAATAGCCGGCTGATCCAGGGCAAAATACACACGGGCACGCGCAAGCAACACCGGCTGCAATGGTATATGACGTGCTTCTTTGAGCAACGTTGACAACGCTGCATCTGCTTCCGGCAACTGACCATTGCGTCGCAATTGTTCTGCATTCAAATAAGCAGCATATTCCGAGGGATTGGCCTCAATCCAGCGAGACACATCCGCGGGTTTTTCATCAAGAAATTGATGGTAGAGTCTGAAAAGCGCCACATGCACATACGCTGCATCGGGTACCAACTGGAGGTGTGTGTGGTAATGCGCAATTGCCGCTTCGAGGTTGCCTTCATACCGATTGAGCAGACCATACTGGAAATGGATATCCTCATATGAGCTATCGCTAGCGAGCAGCGTTTCAAAGTCGCGCCGGCTGCGTTTCCAGTCGCGCTTGCGCAGCAACAGCGACCGCCGCACGCCATACTCTCTGTAAGCAATTGCTCGCTCGCGTAGCAACGCCATATCATTCTCCGCCTCATCCATTCGGCCGTTCATTTTTCGCAACAACATTTCCCACGTGCGTGCCTGAAAGCCGAAGTCTTCTGGCTTCAGATTCTTTGCTTTGTATTCGAACGGTAACACATCTTGCGCAAGCGAAGGGGCGGCGTTAGCGAAAAGTAGCATCCCGCCAAGAAGACACGCAATAAAAAAGCGGGTGCGTTGACACCAAATGGAAACGCGTGCACGTTGCATTGCAAAAACCATACGTCGTATGTGATCCTGGGGCGAGCGGTTACACATGGCCGCATTGCGTAACTCAGGTTATTTACTTACGTTACGGCGCATCCTCCCTAGTGTTCGTCTTATTGCCAATATAATGACCGACAAACGCGAAAAACTGCTTCGATTTATTCGACAAAACGACATCGAAGTCGAAGAATTCCCATGGGGCCCGCACGACTGGATGAGCCGGCCCGGACTCACAGAAGCGGACCACCTGTTGCTCGTACGTGTCCACATGCCGCCGGGCAAAGCCCATCAGTTTCATCGGCACCCGGAAATGGAAGAAATCATCTACGTGATATCTGGCAAAGCAGAGCAATGGGTTGAAGAAGAATCCCGGATACTGAAGGCTGGTGAAATGGCGCATATTCCCAAAGATGTTGTCCACGGCACCTACAACCCATTTGAAGAGCCGCTTGTATTCCTTGCTATTCTTGCGCCGGCGAAGTTTGAAGGCCCCGCACTGGTTGATGTATTCGAAGAAGAGCCATGGGCCTCCCTCAAGACACCCATGTTTTTTGAATAACACCCTGTCCGACTAACATGTCCGGTTGTTAACTGACCATAGTACCGCAACGGATGAATCGACGACAACTCCTAAAACGAGCGGGTATACTGGCTGGTAGCCTGCCGTTTGCCGCGCCCCTATTCGGGGCCACTGCCCCCAGGTGGACCACAGTCGATGTGGTGATTGCCGGCGCCGGCGTCGGCGGTTGCGCTGCAGCATTGGCTGCTGCACGCGTCGGATTGCGCGTAATTCTAACCGAAGAAACTGACTGGATCGGGGGCCAACTCACCCAGCAAGCGGTACCGCCAGACGAACATCCCTGGATTGAGCGTTTTGGTGCACCGGCAAGTTATCGCGCTTTTCGGGAGGGGGTAAGGGATTATTACCGACGCTGGTATCCACTCAAGGGTGCGCTGCATCAGGCAACAGATTTTAATCCCGGCGGCTGCACCGTGTCTTACATGTGCCACGAACCGCGTGTAGCCAAAGCGGTCTTGGAAAGCATGATGGCGCCTTACGTTAGCGATGGCCGGCTTCAAATCATGTTAAACACTGTTGCAACGGCGGCGCAAGTGAGCGAAGACAGGGTACAGGCCCTTGAGGTGCATCATCGGCCAAGCGGCCAGCGCTATACATTACAAGGAGCATACTTCATTGACGGCACCGAGTTGGGCGACTTGTTGCCCATGACGGGTACAGCCTACGTGACCGGCGCTGAAGCACAAGCTGACACGGGCGAATTGCACGCCCCTGAAGAGGCGCAACCGCATAACATGCAAGCCATGACGTGGTGTTTTGCAATAGACCATGTAGCCGGTGAGAACCACACGATTGAAAAGCCGGCGGCTTATGAAAAATGGCGAGACTTCATCCCTGACATGCAGCCCGCCTGGCCAGGAAAACTGTTGAGTCTCACGTATTCCAATCCTGTTACCCTTGCGCCCCGAACGCTCGACTTCGACCCCCGTCCCGGCGCTGTAACCGAACGGTTCAACCTCTGGTCTTATCGCCGGCTTCTTGATCCTGCGCAATTTGAACCTGGAGCAATTCAAGGAGACATTAGCCTGATCAACTGGCCACAAAATGACTACTTGCTGGGTAACATCCTCGAAGTCTCAGCGGAGGAAGCAGCACTACATAGCCAGGCTGCTATGGACGTAAGTTTTGCGTTGCTCTACTGGTTGCAAACAGAGGCACCGCGCCCCGATGGCAAAACAGGATGGCCCGGGCTTCGGTTGCGTAAAGATGTTGTCGGTACAACCCATGGCCTCGCCAAACGACCTTATATCCGGGAAGCCCGACGGATACGCGCGGCATTTACCGTTACAGAACAACACGTAGGACTCGAAGCACGCATGCAGGAAACAGGCCTCCCACAAGAAACCGTCACGGCGGCCTCCTTTGATGATTCCGTGGGCATTGGCAGTTACCGAATTGACTTGCATCCCTCAACTGGCGGCGATAATTATATTGACATCAGTTCATTGCCTTTTGAAATCCCCCTCGGTGCATTGATTCCGCAACGGATGGAGAACCTCTTGCCTGCGTGTAAGAACCTCGGCGTTACCCACATCACCAATGGCTGCTATCGGTTACATCCGGTAGAATGGAATATTGGTGAGGCAGCCGGCATTACGGCCGCGCATTGCGTACAAACGGGCCATCCTCCCAGGCATATCCGCGATACACCGGCACTTTTTGCAGACCTGGCACGCAAAATGGACCGCCTTGGCGTTGAGCGTAAATGGCCTACGCCTATGCAAACGGCCCGATAGCCGTAATTTGGCGGCTTCTTCAGCCTGAGCCGGCAAAAAGAGAATCAGGTATGATTTCTGAAAGCCCTGTATGAGGCAACGAATAAAATACGTCCGGAAGTAACATTTTTACTCAGTAATAAATGACAAGTATTCAGGTATCCGGACGCATGCCACAACAGACGCCATACGTCTCCTGACCAGGTATGTGGTACACACTTACCCTCTATGAATTAACTCCAGAACGCTGTTGGGAATTACAGCCATGGGACTTCGCACACGAATCCTACTGCCTCACCCGCTGAATGAAAAAGAACATTATGCGATAGGGTATGGACTCCGCAAGTTCTGCGCGCGGGTCGAAGAAGGCTACTTTGAAGAAGAAGGCTGGGACTTCTGGATTGAAAATGGTAGCGCAATACGCATCAAATTCAGTGGCCCCATGCGACGCATGTACATTAGTTTTTACCCCAACGAGGTTGAAATAGAACCCGTTGAGGCCGCTACCATTAAAGCACATTTTGGTTGGACGCCCCAGTATGCCTTTAACGTAGGGGCTTATGAAGATGAGCCGGCTGACCACCTCCTGCTTGGCGGCCTCATTCTGAATCTGGCAGAACAATTCAGCGGGCTGGTAGACTATTGCGGATACCTAACCCCTGGCCACATGTCAGATAGTAAAAAGCAGCTCCTTGCAAAAATCAAAACCCTGAAAGGTAAAGTCTGCCTGGTCAACGGCGCCTACCAACACCACGTGTCAGATACAAAATTTCTACATTCCTGGTTACAACACCCTAACTTCATGATGATCTAACACAGATCCCCTATCTGTACTGCTATAAAGGCCATAGATTGAGAGGCCTTTATCCAAGACATCCATCCCTGATCCATGAAGCTTACCTTTAGATGGTACGGCCCGGACGACCCGGTTTCGCTGGCCTACATCAAACAGATCCCCCACATGTCGGGTATTGTTTCTGCACTACACGATTTGCAGCCCGGAGAAATATGGCCGCTGGATCGATTGCTTGAACACAAAGCAACCATAACGGACGCCGGCTTGTCCTTTGCCGTTGTGGAAAGTATTCCGGTTCACGAAGACATTAAACTCGGCCGGCCAACGCGCGATAAGTTGATCGAAAATTACTGCCAGAGCATCGCCAACATGGGCGCGGCGGGTATCCCTGTGCTGTGTTATAATTTCATGGCTGTTTTCGACTGGTTTCGCACAGATCTGGCAATGGTGAATCCGGATGCGTCAACCGCACTCAGTTTTAGTCAGCACGCCCTCGACCAGATAGACCTGTCGCGTGGCACAGGCTTTCTGCCAGGCTGGGGTACAGCCTTTACTGCAGAAGCCCTGCAAAGCTTACTTGCAGCCTATGCAACAGTTGACGAATCACAGTTATGGGACAATCTGGGGTACTTCCTCGAACGCGTCGTACCTGTTGCTGCCGCAGCCGGCGTGCGCATGGCAATCCATCCGGATGATCCCCCCTGGTCGGTATTTGGCCTGCCCCGCATTATAACATCGGGCGAGGCACTCAAGCGCCTGACACAATTGGTTGACGATCCGGCAAACGGCGTAACCTTGTGCTCTGGCTCCCTCGGCGCGGATCCAAACAATGATGTCCCACAAATCATCCGTACACTTGGGAAACGTGGACGCATCCATTTTTCGCATTGCCGCAATGTCAAAGTCACGGGCCCACGAACGTTTCATGAGAGCCCGCACCCGGCCGCATTGGGCAGCGTAGACATGCGCGAAGTTATGCAGGCATACAAGGACATTCAGTTTGACGGCCCGTTGCGCCCTGATCATGGCCGAATGATTTGGGGAGAAACAGGCAAAGCAGGGTACGGCCTCTATGACAGAGCCCTTGGCGCAATGTATTTGCAGGGGCTCTGGGAAGGACTCCAAAACCCTTGAACCGTAAAAAGCTTGAAACGCAAACACTTCCCTTGAATAGAAAGACCCGATTCAGTCAACGATAATCCACTTCTGATTAATGTATACAGAGATCCATTCTCTAGAAGAGCTCCGGGCCCACATAGCCGAACACGCGTGCCTGGATTGTGTTGTGTGCCAGGACCTTGATTTGCGCGAAGACTCCGAACTGCTGCTCAAGTATGCAGCAACAGGCGGCGCATTTCTGGGTTGTGAATTTGAAGACCGGGCGCTTACGCATATCATAAAAACAGGCGGACTCGTTTTTCCCAAATTACCGAACCTGCCCTACCGCCCCTATCGGGCTTCGCTTTATTCGATAAGCGAATTAATGACAGGCTACAAACGCGGTGATCAGGAGAGCTACAACAAGCTTGCTGTAGACTCAACCATCTACAACCACTTCGAGCAATTCAAGAAGACAGATGAACCCCTGCCCTTGCTTGAAGCGCTCTCCCAACGGCTGCATGACCTGGCCATTGATGACGCCCTCTACGATTTGCTCAAACACCATCCGAAGGTGGTGGCAATTATGGGCGGGCACCGCATGAAACGCAACGAGGCTTCTTACCGGGATGTAGCCTTGATTGCCCGAGGCCTGACGCGCGCCGGCTATTTTGTTGCGACAGGCGGCGGACCAGGTGCCATGGAAGCAGGTAATCTGGGAGCATGGATGGCAAAACGTAGACTGGATGAACTCGACGATGCCATTGCAACCCTCTCGAAAGAGACAGATTTCCATACAATCGCGTACCTCGACCTCGGGTTTGAGGTACTGGAGAAATACAGCAACGGCGAAGAAAGCCTGGCCATTCCAACCTGGTTTTACGGCCACGAACCTACCAACCAGTTCTCAACGCACATTGCCAAATACTTTGCTAACAGCATTCGCGAAGATATTCTTTTAGCGGTTGCAACCTCCGGGGTCATTTTCTCACCCGGAAGTGCCGGCACCATACAGGAAGTGTTTATGGATGCTGCCCAAAACCATTACGGCAGCTTCAAAGTGGTCAGTCCCATGGTCTTCTTTGGTGAGCAATTCTGGACCAAGGAAAACCCGGTTTATCCCTTGCTGCAACAGTTGGCGGAATCGAGACAATACGGCGAAATGTTGAGCATCAGCGACTCACCGGATGAGATTGTTGCTTTTATCAAAACCCATGCACCCGTGCCGTACAAACAAGGATAGGCAGTCCTGTCAATGCTAGGACGATGTGGCAAATCTGATGGACGAAAGGACCTGCATGAACCTGCCGGCTCCTGTTATCAAACAACTTTTTTTCGAGGCTACAGAACCATTTAGAAGCTTCTGATGTAGGAGTCTTTATCTGGCTAAACCGTGTGTAGCGCACATTTTCAATTCGCATGACGCCATTCATCCTTCGCGCTTCAACCGGTAAAGATACATTAGCAAATCTGTTACCTTCTTGCCTTGAGGGTTTAATATGCCAATTGAATGGGTCGGTGAAAGTCTTTCATCCGCGTATACTTCGGGGGATACACGTCCTGTAGACCCCTCAGATCGTAGTCAAGCGAATCGAGATCGACAGAAAAGAGGGCAGGATCAGCAGGGGTCGTTCAGAAATCCGTACAGACAATCGATTGCTCGTGCACCACAGCGAATCGAAAAAGCTGTGTATGCAAAAGAAATTATGCAAACGCGGGTTCAAACCGTCAAGCAAGGGGATCCGCTTGCTGTAATCCTGTCACTGATAGCCACCCATGGCATCAACCACATCCCTGTACTTGATCCGGGAAACAAGCTGGCAGGCCTTGTCTCATACCGAAGCATCCTGGAAGCCATATCAGAGAAACGTACGGTAGACATGGTAACGGTCCCGGAAGTGATGACGACCAAATTTCTCACGGCTACCGGCAACACCACACTCCATGAGCTCTCCCGCGTGATGGTCGTGGAAAACATAGAATGCGTACCTATTGTTGACAATGCCCAGAAGCTCATCGGTCTCATAACAACAGCCGAAATGATGCAATGCATTGTCAACCACTCCAAACTCAATGTTTGGATTTAGTCCGGGTAGATGCAGTTCGTGTTGATGCGAATTGGCGGCGCGCTACAGAAACGCGCTTACAATCAGCATGACAATGAGCCCGATGACGCCAACGATGGTTGTAACAACGGTCCAGGAGCGAATGGTCTCTTTCTCCGTCATCCCGAAATAGCGGTTAACCAGCCAGAACCCCGAGTCATTAACATGGGATACCACACTGGCGCCAGAGGCAATAGCAATCGTAACGGCTGCAATCATTGGTGCTGAGAAGCCGCCCATTTCGATGACCGGCGCAATCAGGCCGGCAGCTGTAAC
This sequence comes from Bacteroidota bacterium, assembly GCA_039111535.1. Taxonomy (NCBI): domain Bacteria; kingdom Pseudomonadati; phylum Bacteroidota; species Bacteroidota bacterium. The sequence continues at coordinate 20,000 of JBCCIM010000028.1, forward strand.
CATCGAAACTGTTGCGGAGCCCTGCGACAGGCGAACAACGAGGGCAATCAAGAATGCCAGCAGCACCAACGGCAAACTCGATGCAGCCATCGCATTTGCAAGCGCCTCTCCTACGCCAGTTGCAATCAATACTTTACCAAACACACCACCTGCACCTGTAACCAGAATGATCAACCCAACCGGCTCCATCGAGCGCGTTGCAATGCGCTGGATCTCATCTCGCGAATACCCGCGCAGCGTGCCCAGGCCATAAAATGCAATCAGCGTAGCAATGATCAACGCAATGAATGGATGCCCAATAAAGCCCAGCCACTCCCGCACCATCGAGGTTTCAGCCAATTGCACCGTTGCAATGGTGTTGGCAAGAATCAAGGCAAGTGGCGTTATGATAATGGTCATTACCAGGGCAAACGACGGAAGCTCTTTATCGTTTGTTGAATCTGGCAGACTCTGCTCCATGTATTCGGGTACATCCAGTACAATTTTCTTGGCGATATACCTGCCGTAATAGACACCCCCAATGGCTGTCGCCGGCGCACCAGCCAGCACACCAAAAAGGATGACCCAGCCCAGATCCGCATTCAAAATGCTCGCGACCGCAACAGGCCCAGGCGTTGGGGGAATAAATGCATGGGCCACCGCCATGCCAGCAATCAGGGGTACACCATAATAGAGGAGCGATGTCTTTGTTCTTCGCGCCAAGCTATAAACAAGCGGGATAAACAGAATTAGCGCAACGTCAAAAAACACAGGAGTCGATACAATGAGTCCGGTTATACCCAGCCCCCACTGCGCTTTATTCTCTCCAAACCGCTTCAGCATCGTTTGCGCAACACGCTCTGCACCACCCGACACCTGCAACAATTCGCCAAACATGGCACCAATACCAACTACAATGGCAATGTAGCCGAGGGTGCTTCCCATCCCGTTCTGGATTGTTGTCGTGATTTCAGAGATGGGTATCCCCCCAACAATCGCAACAAAAATACTGGACAGCAAAAGTGCCACAAAGGCCTGCAATCGAACAACAATTACAAGGACGAGCAACAGCGCTACGCCGGCAACCGCCAGCGAAATGAGGGCTAAAGTAGACATACAGGTGATAGGTGGGTGAATTAAAGCCTGCTAGTGGGAAAGAAGAATACCGTCTACATAATCACAAATCAAGCATAAAGTTAATGGGAAGGACTTAACTCAACAGTGCAGCAACAAAAAAGGAACATGTAAGCGGCACACAATTTTCAGCGTATCGTGCTTTTGTGGAACGATGAGTGGATGATAGTCACATCCCAATGCTCCACTTCTTGTGTTTTATGACCGTATGAACAACCGTTAACCTCATGAGCCAACTCCCGTCCGTTGTGGAGCGCTTTATGCGCTATGTGCAGATAGATACACAGTCAAATCCAGCGTCAGATACTGTTCCGTCTACAGAGAAGCAGAAAGATTTGGGCAGATTGCTCGTAGCTGAACTCGAGGCACTCGGCGTTCCTGATGCAATCATGAACGCACAGGGATACGTATTTGGCACCTTACCAGCAGTTGGCGAAGACAACCCGCACGGACCAACACTTGGCCTGTTGGCGCATATGGATACATCACCCGACGAATCTGGCAAAGACGTAAAGCCGGTCATTCATCAGAATTATGATGGCGGCGTTATTGCGCTACCGGGTGATCCAACGGTTGTATTGAATCCGGAAACACAGCCGGCGTTGCTGTCACACATCGGGCACGACATCATTACAAGCGATGGTACCACCCTGCTTGGCAGCGATGACAAAGCCGGCGTTGCCATTCTGATGCAACTTGCAGAAGACCTGATTGCAGATACAGAAACAACACGCCCAAGAATCCGCCTGTGTTTTACAATCGACGAAGAAATTGGCCGGGGCGTTGACCACCTCAGTCTCGACGAACTCGACGTAGACGTAGCATATACCATCGATGGCAGCGGCGTAGGCAACTTCTTTGCAGAGACCTTCAACGCCGTTATGGCCACGTTAGCTGTCAAAGGCGTGATGGTTCATCCGGGTTATGCAAAAGGCGTAATGGTCAATGCCCTTCGCATTATGTGTGAAATTATCGCCGCATTGCCGGCAGATCAGGCGCCTGAGTCGACTGGAGAAAGAGAAGGCTACATTCACCCGCATCATATTGGTGCTGGAGATGCCAGTGCCGTTGAGGCCACCTTTATCCTGCGCGACTTTACAACTGAGGGAATGGCCCGCAAGCGCGACTTCCTGCAATCTCTCGTTGCACTCTATCGGGTTAAATACCCCAGGGCTGCGATTGAGTTGACGCTCGTGGACCAGTACAAAAATATGCGTTCATATATCGAAAATACGGACCCACGTGTAGTGTCGCTGGCACACGTAGCGGCATCACAAATGGGTATCACGTTGGAAGAACATGTTGTGCGTGGCGGCACCGACGGCGCACGTTTGTCTGAACTCGGCATTCCAACACCCAACGTATTCAACGGGGGGTATGACTACCACAGCAAGTTTGAATGGAACACGGTACAAAATCTGGAAACCTCACTGGTCTACCTGAAACACCTTGTGACGGTCTGGGGAACTGAAGCCCGCTAACACCGGCTGCCAACGCAAAGCATCATGCACTTCTATCGATCATCAAAGAAAAAAAACGCATTGAGCGGGGGATCTCTTTTCCGGTCGGGGTGTTTTTTTTCTGCACTAATTTTATATATCGTGGCATTATTTTCCTTAATTTACTACTTCAAGTAAATTCGATGGACAGCCACTCAAATTTAATTTGAAGCATGCGGCAATAAAGTGTGCACGGTAAGGTGCTCGATTTACCTTTTTTTGACCGATTGCGATTCCCCCGAAAACATGCTCATTTACGGCCACCCCTCAGGACGTCAGGCGCGAGAACAGCAGCGCCAACGAAGACGTAGACGCCGAATCAATGAATTCAAGGCATTCATGGCCGCAGTTGGACTCGTATTGACCACGGCCCTCATGTATGGCGGTGTGTTTGCCCTTCTCTTCCTAGTTGCCAAGTGGTTAGCCTGACACCAGCTTCCGCGCTGATACCACCTCAACCATTTTCGACCAATGCAGGATAAACGCAAACCCTTGAGCAAAACCGCCAGTCGCCGCGTGCTATTTGGCCTGATTGTGGTAACTATCTTCCTTGCTTATCTGGCTGCGCTTGGGATCCAGAGCGCCTCGCAAAACCAGGCATTGCAGGAAGAAATTATTGAAATGCGCCGGCAATTCGACCCCAACTTTAAAGAGCCTGACAGCTCAAAAAGCGCCGGACCTGCTGCCAATGCTGTTGCAGCACCTGCACCTGATTCTACTGTTTCTAACTAAGTCTTAACAAGACCCGGATTGCTAACCCGGTTAGTACATGCGATCTGCTGTTCTCATTTGCTCTCTTGCCATTCTTGTCCTATTGGTCAACTCAGGTGACTGGTTGGCTGATCAACTCGTGCTGCGAAGCAACGATACCTTCCTGAAGAACAGCCTCAACATCCTGGTAAACCGCGAACTGGCGGATAAAAAAATACCCGGACTCGCCATTACGGTCATCGACGACCAGAATGTGTTGTTCGAAGATGGGTTTGGTCTTGCAGATCCCACAGGCAATGTGCCGGCATCTCCATACACGGTATTCCAGGCCGGCGCCGTTGCACAACTGTTTACCACGATAGCCGTCTTGCAGCGCGTCGAACACAACAAGCTCGACCTCGACGCCCCAATTGCTACCTACCTCCCCTCTTTTGCACCACGCAACCCATACGGACTCGATCTGACGCTCCGCCAAATCTTGTCGCATCAATCTGGCCTCGTCGCTGAACCACCAGTTGGGCACTACTTTGATACGTCGCGGCCCACACTAACACAAGTTGTTGAGAGTATTAACCAGACAACCGTTGTATTTCCGCCAGAAACCTTTACCAAGTATTCCAATGCCGGCTTTGCCGTTGCCGGCAATGTGCTGGAGGCATCACTCGAAAAACCGTTTGAGCAACACATGCGGGCCATTCTCGATCGTATGCACCTCAAACGCACAAGCTTCACAGACCGGCTCGATCTGAAGAGTAAACTTGCTGTAGGCCACATTTCCTCGCTGGATGACCGTATTGTACCCCTGGACCCGCTTGAGATTGCCAATGGGCCGGCCAACAACCTGTACACAACGGTAAACGACCTGGGCGCTTTTATGAAGGTCCTTTTTGCAGACGGACTGAGCCCCAACGGCAGCATACTGGATGGTGATGCCTTTGAACAAATGTGGACCATCCAGCTGTCTACAGCGCGTAAACAGATTCCGTTTGGTCTCGGCTTTGCCGTTTCCATTTTTGAAGACCAGCGGCGGGCTACCCTGACCAGCAATACCCACGGCTTTACAACGCGCATAGACTTGCTACCCGATCAAGACCTGGGCGTTGCGATTATTGCCAACCTCGCATACAGCGAAGCCACGCTGGAAAAACTGGCTGGTTATGCGCTCAAACTGGCGCTGGCGCAAAAGAAAGAGGAGGCAACCCCTGCGTTCCCCAACTCGCGGCAACCGGACTCGTCCATGGTCAGCCAGGCCATCGGTTATTACATCAATGCAGATCCGCTCTACATTTCCAAGTCTGACCACAACCTGTATCTGTATCAGGACTTCAACAGGTATCGTCTCAGACAGCAAGGAGACTCCTTAATTATAGACGATAAACATGCTTACGGCCCGATATTACTCTCTGACGGGCTAACGCTACAATACAATAACACCCTGTATTCCAAGCGGAATGCAGCGGTCCCTCGCGCTGGCGCGCCGAGGTATGCTAACCTTACAGGCGACTATGGTTTACCCGATCGCCCAATTACCATCGTCGAACAAAACAACAACTTGTATGCGCTCGACGGCTGGAACACTGCCTACACCCTCACACCAGACGCTGAAGACCGATTTCTTTTTCCTGTAGACGGTTTGTACGGCGGTGAGTCTATTACCTTCACCAGAAATGAAACGGGCGAAATAGCATCAGCTTACTTTGCCAATATGCCACTGCCCCGGTTAACCGATGGCGCGTATGCAGATCTGGTACGGACAGTACCGCTGGAAAAACCAATCAGTGGTACAGCACAGCCGCTGGTTGCACCTCCGGAGTCAATGCTAACAGCGTACGGCAATAAAGAGAGCGAAATGGTAGATCTCACACATGTGGATCCCCTTTTCAACCTCGACATCCGCTATGCGACGAGGGAGAACCTGCTCGGCACGCAGATTTACAGCGAAGCCCGTGCGTTACTGCAACGGCCCGTTGCGGAGGCTGTGTTTAGCATCCAGCGCCAGATTCGCCGGCTTGGCTACGAACTGGTTGTCTACGACACCTACCAACCCTGGTATATCTCAAATGCCATCTGGGAAAGCGTGCCCGATAGCATGAAGTATTTCTTCAATGATCCGCAACAGAGTATCTGCCAAAACAACGGCACAGCGCTCAGTGTGGGTATTTTTGAATTAAACGCCGGCGCAGCTATGCCCATGCCGTCAGAATACGACGAAATGACGGCACTCAGCTACGCAGACTCTCCCCTTCCGGAGGAGCGACTCCGGTGGAACCGGGACTTCCTTCGCCGGCTGATGGAATCTGAAGGGTTTACCGTTGCAGCTGACAAGTGGTGGCACTTTACGCACAATTCCTGCCCTCAATACCCCGTGATGAACACACCGTTCGCAGAGGTAGAGTATATCAATACGAACAACCTCCAGCGCATCTTCACGGTAGATCGTTAAGCAAGCCGCCCTTGCTAACCCTCAATACATAAGCCGGTTAAGGAGGGAAGAACCCTCTTCCAAAGCCTGGCGCCTCACCTACTCAAGACAGCATGTAAAATTCCATGCGGCCCGAATATCGCGGTATGTCATTTTTTTTGCCTGCTGCTAAATTGCCATTTGCAGAGCAATTGATTTTCTTTCACCACCGCTCCCTTCCCATGAAGCCCTTAAACCTTACGTGATGCGATCTTACGTGCTGGTTTTGCTCATGTTACTGCTTGTGCAAGTAGCCGCTGGTCAACAACCTTCAGAAATACTTCAGCTCAACGAATTTATGGCGTCAAATGCCAGTACGCTGGCAGATGAAGATGGTGCGTTCAGCGACTGGATTGAAATACTGAACTTAAGCAGTGCACCGGTTGACTTATCAGGATGGTCGCTCACTGATGATATTGACGAGCCGGCAAAGTGGGTATTCTCTGGCGGCACACTTTCACCAGGTGATTTTGCCCTTGTTTTTGCCTCAGGAAAGGATCGCGGCAATGCAAATATTGCATGGGAGACATTCATTGATAAAGGAGATCAATGGCAATACTTTGTCGGTGAAACGGCCCCTCCGGACAACTGGCTGGACCCCGACTTTGACGATACGTCGTGGGAAGCCGGAGCCAGTGGTTTCGGATATGGTGATGACGATGACGCCACGCTTGTAGATGTAGTAATTTCTGTGTTTGTCCGGAAAACGTTCACGATCCAGCAGGTAGAACAGGTTACGCGGGTCTTGTTGGACATAGACTATGACGATGGATTTGTAGCTTACCTTAACGGTATCGAAGTTGCCCGCGCAAACGTAGGCGTCGAAGGCGTGCGGCCGGCTTTTGACGAGGGCGCGGGAAGTGCTGGTGAGCCCTTTGGTGTTAGAGGTTTGCCGCCGGCGCGCTTTGAACTAGAGGACCTGGAAAACGTCCTGCAAGAAGGCGAAAACGTACTCGCCATCGAAGTGCATAATGCGTCTTTAAATTCATCAGATTTGACCCTCATCCCCTTTCTAACCCTCGGATTCGATGCGCCGCAAAATCCCGATGCACCAATAGCCGATGACATTGCCCCGTTGCCGGGTGAAGAATACCATACCAATTTCAAACTTGGCGCTGAGGGTGAATACCTGGCACTGGTCAATCCTGAAGGCATTGTAGCTTCAGCCTTCGATCCAGCGTTTCCCCCGCAATCAGAAGACCTGTCGTATGGTTTTCAAAATGGTGTAGCGGGCTACCTGGCCTCCCCCACACCAGGAGAGCCAAACAGTGCCGTCATTTCAGGGTTTGCAGAAGCCCCTGTTTTCAGCGTTGAACACGGTTTTTTTGACACACCTTTTAGCGTAACGCTGCGTTCATCAACGCCTGATGCGATGATCAGGTATACTCTGGATGGCAGTCCGCCGACCTCGACAACGGGCACGCGTTACGAAGCCCCGATCACCATAGAGAAAACCGCTGTATTACGGACTGTAGCATACAAAGCCGGTTACCTCGATTCTCCAGTAGCCACACAAACGTATCTCTTCCTCGACAATGTCGCTGGCCAGATTGGAAGACCTGAAGGATGGCCAACCACCTGGGGTGGCAATGTTGTAGACTATGGTATGAATCTGCAAATTGCAGGACTCCCCGACACCGGTAACCGTGCACAAACCATCAAAGCCCTGCAGTCAATTCCCAGTGTATCGTTGGCCATCGACCTCGACGAACTCTTCGATGCAGACACGGGCATTTATGCCAACGCATTTCAACGTGGACGGGATTGGGAAAGGCCGGCTTCTGTTGAATTCATGTTTCCCGATGGTACAGAAGGCGTCCAGATCAACGCCGGCGTCCGCATTCGCGGTGGGTTCAGCAGGAGCGAAAACAATCCCAAACATGCATTCAGGTTGTTCTTTAGGGATGAAATGCTCAAATTCCCCGCCTTTGAAGATGAAGGTGTCGCTGAGTTTGAAAACCTGGACTTACGAACCAGCCAAAACTACTCGTGGTCATTTAATGGCGATACGCGAAATACCATGAATCGCGACGTGTTCTCGCGGGATACCCAACGCGACATGGGAGATCCTTACACAAGGAGCCGTTATTACCATTTATATATCAATGGCCTGTATTGGGGGCTATTTCAAAGCCAGGAACGGTCGGAAGCGTCGTTTGCAGCTTCTTATTTTGATGGTGACAAAGACGATTTCGACGTACTTAAATCAACCGGCCCCACCGATGGGTTTTATGATCTTGAAGTCACAGATGGTAACGCTACAGCCTGGGTCGATTTATGGACTGCTGTAAATAACATGGCGGATGCTACTGACGAAACTGAGCGGCAAGCAATTTATCAGCAAATTCAGGGGAGAAACCCGGATGGATCGAGAAACACAGATTTCTCAATTTTGCTTGATGTAGACAACCTGATCAACTATACCCTGATCAATTTTTACACTGGCAACTTTGATGCTCCCATTTCCTGGTTTCTGGGGAATGAGCAAATCAACAACTTTTACGCAATCATAAACCGTGTCGGCGAAGCAGGATTCAAGTTCTTCACCCACGACAACGAACATTCCTTGCTGCCTGATGCTCCCCAGGCCAGAGATCGAACGGGCCCGTATCCTGCCGGAAACCAGCTTAAAGAGAGCAATCCGATGTGGATTCATCAGCAATTGATGTCATCTCCTGCGTATCGCATCCGTTTTGCAGACCTTGCGCACAAGCACCTGCGCAACGGTGGCATCCTAACCGAGGAAGCCGGCCGCGATAGATTTCTTGCGCGCGCTGCAGAAATAGAAGAAGCAATATGGGCTGAATCTGCCCGATGGGGAGACTCCAAACGTCAACCATCCTTAACGAAAGATGACTGGCAAAACGCCATAGACAACATTTCGAATAACTTTTTCCCGGGCCGCTCTGAAGAAATTATTCAGCTACTGAGAATATCTCGGCGCTACTCGGATTGGCGTTTCCCATCACTGGGCTTCGTAGTCGATCCTCTTTTCCCCGCGATCGACCCGCCGGCCTTTAATCAACACGGCGGCAATGTGTCAGCTAACTTCCTACTGTCGCTCGCCAGTGAGGCTGATTCAGTGTATTTTACAATGAATGGCCCTGACCCTCGCCTCAGCGATGGCGCAATTTCGCCAGATGCCGTGCTGTACAGCGGGGGCGCCGTTGCACTTGCTGGAGCAGTAGACGTGCAGGCACGCGCCATTGTAGACGGGCAGTGGTCAGCCTTAAATCAAGCTACTTTCTTTGTAGATGCGGTTGCCCCCACCCCGGCATCGCTTGTCATTTCAGAAATCCATTACAACCCTTCAGCACCCGACCAGCCTGAAATTAACGCGGGATTTGAAGACAACGACGATTTTGAATTCATCGAACTGTTCAACACAGGCAACGAAGCCTTACACCTCAGCGGGTTGCGCTTCGCTGATGGCATATCTTTCACGTTTGACGCAGCTGTATTGCCACCTGCATCTTATGCGTTGCTTGTAAAAGATGCAGCAGCCTTTGCGTTTAGGTATGGCGCTGATATCTTGGTTGCTGGCGAATATGATGGCAAGCTCAGCAACAGTGGAGAAAACCTGGTACTTCAAGGGTTCGACGGAACGGTTCTTCACGAGCTAGCCTACGGTACGGGTGGCAACTGGCCGAGCCGTGCTGATGGTAGCGGGAGCTCACTCGAACTCCTTGCTGATGCACAAGACCTTGCTTTATCAGAGCATTGGCAAGCCAGCCCTGGCGTTGACGGATCGCCCGGTGCACCTACCGCAACAGACGCCCTACCCATACGCATCAACGAGGTGTTAACACATACCGACTTGCCACTGGTAGATGCAATCGAACTCTTCAATCAATCAAATGATGACGTTGATATTAGTGGCTGGTACCTGAGCGACTCCGATCAATATAGGAAGTTTGCCATTCCCACAGGCACTGTCTTGCCAGCAGGCGGGTTTATCGTCTTCGATGAATCCGATTTTAATGCGGATGGCAGCCCAACAGCCTTTGCGCTCAACAGTGCATCCGGAGATGAGGTCTCCCTCGTCTCAACAGGCAATAATGACAAGCTATTGAGGTTTGAGGACCATGTCTCATTTGGTGCAACAGCCAATGGAGAAACGCTGGGCAGATGGCCTGATGGCACGGGAGCTTTATATCCTATGTTACAACCCTCTCTGGGCAGCACAAACGCCGGCCCCAAAATAGGCGACCTGGTCTTCCGGGAAATCATGTACCACCCACCAAACAACGACCGGTATTTAGAATATGTGGAGGTTATAAACCGAAGCAGTTCATCACTGAATGCCGAAAACTGGCAAATCGAAGGGGGTGTTTCCTACACCTTCCCAGACGGACTTACTTTGGGAGCCGGGGAAATTGCGCGTATCGTGCCTTTTGATCCATCCGTAGAGTCTGATAAAATTGCTGCCATGCAGCAAGCGTTCAGCGATCCGGCGGTACAGGTACTGGGGCCCTGGGACGGCCGGCTTAACAATGCAGGTGAGACGCTGCTACTCACCCGTCCTGACATGCCCCCCATCGAACAGCCCGACCTGATTCCTCGAATTGAGGTTGATCGGGTTGGATATAGCAATGCAGCGCCATGGCCAACCGAAGCCAATGGCGCCGGCGCAGCACTGGTCAAAATTGAATTGGATGACTTTTCTGATGACCCCAGCAATTGGACTGCTGAATCGCGTGTCGTTGAAACGGAGCCGCCACTGGACCCCGTAGACGTATTTGAATTGGTAGCCCCCTTTCCGAACCCAGCATTTGAATCTGCAACCTTCTCGCTGGTATTGGAAGAGGTCGACTATGTGCGTATTGCGCTTTACGATGTGCTGGGCCGGCAAGTGCAGGTGATAAATGAATCTTCACTTCGGCCCAATGAGCGCCATCAGTTCACGCTGAATACCTCAGGGTTGGCAAGCGGAGTCTACTTCATCCACATTATAGCAGATCGCTTCGGTGTAACAGAAAGCATTGTAGTATTTTAATCCCGGAAACGGATACTCCTTTATCTAACAAGGAGATGAGGTTGCTACTTTATTCCACGAAGTGATCCCTGTAAGCTGTTCAACTTGGTAAAAAAAGAAAAGCCGGCTGATCTTATCGATCAGCCGGCTTTTGCAATTTGTTGTTGGCCTTGTACCCGGTTATGGGGTGACAGATTCAACTTTGCTAGGCAGGTCGCTTCCAAGTGCTGCCTGCAGTTCTGCAAGCTCTTTCTTGGACCCAACCACGATGTCGCGGAATCGGCGCTGGCCGGTACCTGCAGGAATGAGGTGACCTACGATCACGTTTTCCTTCAAGCCATACAGCGGATCCACTTTCGCGCGGATGGCAGCTTCGGTGAGTACCTTTGTTGTTTCCTGGAAGGAAGCAGCAGATACAAACGAATCTGTTGACAGCGATGCCTGCGTGATACCGAGCAGGATGGGCTCAGCAACTGCCGGCTGCGTTTCACGCACCGTAACCTGTTTGAGGTCTTTACGCTTCATGTCAGAGTTAATCTCACGAAGCTTACGGCGGTCTACAATTTCACCAACCTTGAGTACAGAGTCACCTGCATTCGTCACTACAAAGCGATCATACAAGTAATCATTGAGCTCTTCGAGGATGAAACGGTCTACCTTGCTGCGCTCCAGCAGGTTTGTATCGCCAGGATCGGTGATGCTAACTTTCTGCATCATCTGGCGCACAATAACTTCAATGTGCTTGTCATTGATCGTTACACCCTGGAGGCGGTAAACTTCCTGCACCTCGTTTACGAGATACTCCTGTACTGATTTAGGTCCGAGAATACCGAGGATATCCTGCGGTGAAATCTGCCCATCAGAAAGCGGCTCGCCAGCACGGACAAAGTCGTTCTCATGAACAATCAGGTACTTCGAAAGCGACACAAGGTATGTTTTCGAGATTTCGCCATCGCGGCTAGTCACAATCACTTCCTGAGAACCACGTTTACGACCACCGAAGGAAACAACCCCATCGATCTCACTAACAACAGCAGGATCAGAAGGACGACGCGCTTCGAACAGTTCGGTTACACGTGGCAGACCACCCGTAATATCGCGCGTCTTCGCAGACTGACGCGGCATTTTTGCGAGGATTTCACCAGCCTGTACCTTGTCGCCGGCATCGATCTGCAAGCGCGCACGGATTGGCAGTGGATACTCTCGAACTTCACCGTCTTTGGTTGTCACGAGGATAGCCGGCGTAAGGGTACGCTCCCTACTCTCTGTAATAACCTTCTCTTTATAGCCGGTCTGTTCGTCAGACTCTTCGCGGTACGTGGTACCTTCGACGATATCCTGGAAAGAAACCGTACCGGCAACTTCAGAGAGACGCACACTATTGTAAGGGTCCCAGCTGGCGAGTACTTCACCTTTCTCGAGCACCTGTCCGTCAGAGACGAGCAGCTCAGCACCATAAGGAATGATGTAGGAGATAAGCTGCCGGCCTTTTTCTTCCGGATCCATAATCCGAACGCCACCCTGACGGGCAAGGACAACTTCTCTCGTTTCTTCCCCTGTATCCAGCGTTACCGTGCGCAGGTTTTCAAATTCAACAACACCACCAAATTTGGTCTGCAAGGTGCTCTCAGCAGAAATACGCGAAGCAGTACCACCAATATGGAAGGTACGAAGCGTAAGCTGTGTACCAGGCTCACCAATCGACTGTGCTGCAACTACCCCAACAGCCTCTCCGGTCTCAACCAGGCGGTTCATCGCAAGGTTACGGCCATAACACAGGGCACATACGCCACGACGCGATTCACAAGTAAGCACGGAGCGAATCTCAACTTCCTCAATGGAAGTCTCCGAAATTTTACGCGCTTTAGCTTCGTCAATCAGCTCATTGGCTGCAACGATGGTTTCGCCAGTAAGCGGATCTTCAACATCGTGCACCGATACGCGACCGAGAATACGGTCTGCCAGCGGTTCTACGATGTCCTCATTGTCTTTCAACGCTGTTGTGCGAATACCACGCAACGTGCCACAGTCCGTAATCGTAACCGTAACATCCTGTGCAACGTCAACAAGACGGCGCGTCAGGTAGCCGGCATCAGCCGTTTTCAGGGCAGTATCAGCCAAGCCTTTACGGGCACCGTGCGTTGAGATAAAGTACTCAAGTACCGACAGGCCTTCTTTAAAGTTGGAGATAATCGGATTCTCGATAATCTCTCCAGCTGAACCAACCAGGCTTTTTTGCGGCTTGGCCATCAGACCACGCATTCCACCAAGCTGACGAATCTGCTCTTTAGAACCACGAGCACCAGAGTCAGCCATCATGTAAATGGCGTTGAAACCCTGCTTGTCTTCTTTCAGTGCATCGAAGAGCACTTCAGAGATCATGCCGTTGGTACGGGTCCAGATATCGATAACTTTATTGTAGCGCTCGTTCTCCGTAATGTGGCCCATTTCGTAGAACTCAAGCGCCTGCTCTACTTCGCCAGAAGCGTCGGAGATCAGGTCTTCTTTTTCCTGCGGTACAACGATATCGGCCAGCGAGAAGGTCAGACCAGCTGTTGTAGCCTGCTCAAACCCACGGTTCTTCATGCTATCGAGAAACTTCGTGGTTTCAGCAAAACCTGTAGCAGCCAGGATTCTGGAAATAATGCTGCGGAGGTTCTTTTTGGTAAGGACCTCATTGATATAGCCGGCGCCTTCCGGTACAACTTCGTTGAACAGGACGCGGCCTACTGTGGTCTCCAGCGCTTCACCTTCATGCATCAGCGTGATTTTGGCGTGGAGGTCTACAATTTTCTGATCGTATGCCTGGCGAACTTCTTGAGAGGAGCTAAAGCGTTTGCCTTCTCCCCGCATGCCGTTCCGGGCTTTGGTCATGTAATAGAGGCCCAAAACCATGTCCTGCGTTGGTACCGTCACCGGTCCACCATGTGCAGGGCTCAAGATGTTATGGCTGGCAAGCATGAGGATCATGGCTTCCAGACAAGCATCATGGCTCAGTGGCACGTGTACAGCCATCTGGTCACCGTCAAAGTCGGCGTTGAAAGCGGTACATACCAGCGGATGCAGCCGGATTGCCTTGCCTTCAATCAGTACCGGCTGGAAAGCCTGGATACCGAGACGGTGCAGCGTAGGTGCACGGTTAAGCATAACCGGCCGGCCATCGATGACTTTTTCAAGGATGTCCCATACATCGGATGTCCTGCGGTCAACAACCTTCTTGGCGCTTTTAACCGTCTTAACGATGCCACGCTCAATCAGCTTGCGGATTACAAATGGCTTGAAGAGCTCCACAGCCATTTCTTTTGGCAAACCACATTGGTGCAGCCCCAGTTCAGGACCTACAACAATTACAGAACGGCCAGAATAATCAACACGCTTACCAAGCAAGTTCTGACGGAAACGACCCTGCTTCCCTTTCAGCATATCTGAAAGCGACTTGAGGGCGCGGTTTGAGTCGGAACGCACTGCGTTGGCTTTACGGCTGTTATCAAACAGCGAGTCAACAGCCTCCTGGAGCATCCGCTTCTCGTTACGCAGAATTACTTCAGGAGCCTTGATATCAATCAGGCGCTTGAGGCGGTTGTTGCGGATAATTACGCGACGATACAAGTCGTTGAGGTCACTTGTCGCAAACCGACCGCCTTCGAGCGGTACAAGCGGGCGCAATTCCGGTGGGATCACAGGAATAACGCGCATGACCATCCACTCCGGGCGGTTCTCCATGCGCTTGTTGGCATCACGGAAGGACTCAACAACGCTCAATCGTTTCAGCGCTTCAGCTTTACGCTGCTGGCTAGACTCTGTGCGAACCTGGAAACGCAGTTCCTGCGCCAGTTCATCGAGTTCAGCACGACTCAACATCATTTCGACCGCTTCACCACCAATTTTGGCGATGAATTTTTCCGGGTCTTCGTCGTCCAGGCGATTGTTATCTTCGCGGATCTGATACAGAACGTTGAAATACTCGTCTTCAGAGAGCAGCTGCTTCGGCTCGACACCTAGTTTTTCTGCAGCACCAGGCTGAATAACGATATAGTTTTCATAATAGATTACCTTCTCGAGGTCTTTCGACTTGAGTCCGAGGAGGTGACCAATTTTGTTTGGTAGTGTTTTGAAATACCAAATGTGAACAACGGGCACACTAAGCGTGATGTGTCCCATACGCTCACGACGCACTGCTTTCTGGGTTACTTCAACCCCACAGCGGTCACAAATAATGCCTTTGTAGCGAATACGCTTGTATTTGCCGCAATGACATTCCCAATCTTTTACTGGACCAAAGATCTTTTCACAGAAGAGGCCATCTTTTTCAGGCTTAAACGAGCGATAGTTGATCGTCTCAGGTTTAAGCACCTCGCCATAAGACCGCTCAAGAATGGTCTCGGGAGAAGAAAGACTGACGGTGATCTGTGTAAAGTTCTTTCTTATTTTCTGCGTTTTTCCGTACGGCATATCAAATTCCGAATGTCGAATGTCAGGTGTCGATTCCTAAAGCGCCGAATGATCGCTGCCACGCGGGGTTAACCGCGCAGCAGGTGTCAATCGACATTCATTAATCCAGTTTGATTTCTAGTCCCAGGCCCTGAAGCTCGCGAACAAGAACGTTAAAGCTTTCCGGGGTGCCGGCTTCCGGCATGTTCTCCCCTTTTACGATTGACTCGTACGCTTTAGAGCGGCCTTGAACGTCGTCAGACTTGTAGGTTAGCATCTCCTGCAGTGTGCTTGCAGCACCGTATGCATAGAGTGCCCATACCTCCATCTCACCCAGGCGCTGACCACCAAACTGTGCTTTACCACCAAGCGGCTGCTGGGTAATAAGGCTGTATGGCCCGATGCTACGTGCGTGCATCTTGTCCTGAACAAGGTGGCTGAGTTTCAGCATGTAGATCTGACCTACCGTAGTACGCTGGTCAAATGCTTCACCTGAGCGGCCGTCGTACAACTGTGCACGTCCGTCCGTTGGCAATCCTGCGTTTTCGAGCTCTTGCATGACGTCTTCCATCTTTGCACCGTCGAAAATCGGGGTTGCATACTTTTTGCCCAGCTTGGAGCCGGCCCATCCGAGGAGGGTCTCAAAAATCTGACCCAGGTTCATACGTGATGGTACACCCAGCGGGTTGAGCACAATGTCAACTGGCTGACCATCAGCGAGGAACGGCATATCCTCTTCCGGTACAATCTTGGCGATCACACCTTTGTTACCATGGCGGCCGGCCATTTTGTCGCCCACCTGGATTTTGCGCTTCTTGGCGACGTACACTTTTGCAAGTTGTACGATACCCGGTGGCAACTCATCCCCCATCTGCACCTGGTGTCGGCGACGTTTAGCGTCTCCCTGTACCCGGTTGTAGATGGTCTGGTAGTTCCGAATGAGTTTCTGCACCTTACGGTTCGCTTCCTCGTTGTCGAGGTAGGTATGCCGTGTACGCATTGTATGCGGCGGTACATCTACAAACGGCTCTTTGGTGTACTTGGCACCTTCTGAGATAATTACGCGACCATCACGATCTTCGATACCCGGGCATTTCTTGCCGTCGACCATCGAGAAGAACTTGGTATAAAACTTCTCGTTCAGCTCGTTGATCTGGTATTCGAGGTTGGTGTCGATCTCCGTAATGCGCTGTTGCTCTACCTTCTTGGAAGCAGGATCAAGCTTGCGCCGGCTGAAGAGTTTGGTATCAATCACGATACCCTTCATGCCCGGAGGCGCCTTCAGCGATGCGTCTTTTACATCACCTGCTTTGTCACCAAAAATGGCGCGAAGCAGTTTCTCTTCTGGCGTCGGATCGGTCTCACCTTTCGGGGTAATTTTACCCACAATGATGTCGCCGGCTTTCACTTCCGCACCAATACGGATGATACCGCGCTCGTCGAGGTCTTTGGTTGCTTCTTCAGAAACGTTCGGGATTTCACGGGTAAGTTCTTCTTCCCCACGTTTGGTATCGCGAACCTGCAACTCAAACTCTTCGATGTGCACCGAGGTGTACACGTCGTCTGCCACGAGGCGCTCAGAAAGCACGATGGCATCCTCGAAATTGTACCCACGCCATGGCATAAAGGCCACAAGCACGTTTTTACCAAGCGCCAACTCACCGTTGTCCGTTGAGAACCCGTCGGTAAGTACGGTGCCTTTTTTAACCCGCATGCCAGGTTGCACAATTGGCTTCTGGTTGATGCAGGTATCCTGGTTGGTACGGCGGAATTTGGTCAACATGTATGTTTTGACCGGATCCTCAAATGCTACATCAGCATCGTTCTCGTCGAGGTCGTAGCGGACAACCACGCGGGTTGCATCGGCAAACTCAACAATGCCTGGCCCTTCAGCTACTATGTTGGCGCGTGAGTCTTTTGCTACGCGTCCTTCGAGACCCGTACCTACAATCGGAGAATCAGCACGCAACAGCGGCACGGCCTGGCGCTGCATGTTTGATCCCATGAGGGCACGGTTGGCGTCATCATGCTCGAGGAACGGAATCAGGCTGGCCGCAGGCGACACAATCTGGTTCGGCGCAACATCCATGTATTCGATGTTCTCGGGCGTGATGATCGGGAAATCACCGCGATGCCGGCACTTCACATAATCGTTTTCGAAGTTACCTTTTGCATCCACCGGCGCATTGGCCTGGGCGATGATGGACTCATCTTCCTCTTCTGCTGTCAGGAAGCGAATCTCATTGGTAACTTTGCCTTTTTTCACAACGCGGTACGGCGTTTCGATAAACCCGAACGGGTTGATCTGCGCATGCACGCACAGAGAAGAAATCAAACCAATGTTTGGACCCTCAGGCGTTTCAATCGGGCAGAGGCGGCCGTAATGCGTGTAGTGTACGTCGCGAACCTCAAAACCTGCACGTTCACGTGTCAGACCACCAGGCCCCAGGGCAGACATACGCCGCTTGTGCGTCAGCTCCGCCAGCGGGTTCGTCTGATCCATAAACTGGCTCAGCTGGTTGGTACCGAAGAAACTGTTAATCACACTCGATACCGTACGGGCGTTGACCAGGTCCTGCGGCGTGAAGTTTTCTGCGTCACGCAGGTTCATCCGCTCTTTGATCGTACGCGCCATACGCGCCAGACCAAGAGAGAACTGGGCTGCCAGCTGTTCACCGACGGTGCGTACACGCCGGTTGCTGAGGTGATCAATATCATCAACTGAGCTTTTACCGTTTTTCAGGTTGATCAGTTCGCGGATGATGGCTAGAATGTCGTTGCGTGTAAGCGTTGATGTATCTGGTGCTTCATCCAGTCGGAGCCGGCGATTCACACGGTAACGCCCTACTTCACCGAGGTCGTAGCGTTTTTCGCTGAAGAACAACCGTTCGAGTACACCACGTGCTGTCTCTAGGTCAGGAGACTCCGCACCACGAAGCTGCAAGTAGAGATGCGCAAGCGCCTCTTCTTCTGACTTCGTCGGGTCCTTCTTGATTGTATTCAGCAGCGTGCTTTTGTCGGTCGCATCCTCGCCCTGGTCTTCCTGTAAAAGGAAAATCTTGTCGATCTCAGCTTCCTTGAGTACGTCGTAGTCCTCTTCGGTAAGCGGATGATCGATAGGGAAGAGTACTTTCTTTTCCGTCTTCGTCTCGATGACTTCGCCAGTGTCTTCGTCGATTACCTCTTTAACGAGATTCACGATAACATTGGCTGCCAACTTGCGATCGATGCTGCCTTTGAAAGACTTTTTGGTTGTGATCTCAACCGTATCCGCAAGGTCGAACATTGCAACAAGATCAGCGTCTGTTGAATATCCAAGCGCACGAAGCAACGCCGTTACGGGTAGCTTCTTCTTGCGGTCGATGTAGGCCCACATCACGTTGTGTACATCCGTAGAAAACTCAATCCATGAACCACGGAAAGGAATCACACGGGCAGAATACAGCTGCGTACCGTTGGGGTGGACACTCTGGCTAAAGAATACGCCAGGGCTACGGTGGAGCTGAGACACAACAACGCGCTCAGCACCATTGATGACAAATGTACCTCTTTCTGTCATCGCCGGCAGATTGCCCAGGTATACTTCCTGCTCTACAGCTTCATTTGCTTCGTCGTCATCGTCGTCTTGCTTGCGAGAAAGACGAAGCTTGGCTTTGAGTGGAATGGAGAAAGTTAGGCCCTGCGCAATACACTCGGAAACAGAATGTTTTGGCGCATCAAGCGTATAGTGCTGGAACTCCAGCATGTAGCGCTCGCGGCTATCCTGAATTGGGAAGTGTTCTTGGAACACAGTTTGCAAACCTAAATCGTCCCGATCTTCCGGGGGATTTTCAGCTTGCACAAAATCTTCCCACGACTTAAGTTGTACATTCAAGAAGTCAGGATATTCACGAACTGTTGGAATACGGGCGAAAGAAACACGCAATTCCTCCCCGCTTTTCCGAATGTTATCGTTGGGCATAAGCTGATCTTTTTGCGTAATAGTTGACGCGGTTACAAAGAGGTACTCATATTCATGCGTCTTAAAGACTTAGCGCATAGAGGTGCAACGTATGGTCAACGCCATGCCCCCCTTCTTGTTTCGCTACTTTAAGGCACATCAAAGGTGTAGCGCTCCCAATTATTTGGCATTAGAAGCGCCGAAAGCCGACACCTCCTGAGAGGGCCGGCTTTGGCCATGTAAAGCAATGCTATGTTGGTGTAGAAAACTGCTTTACCAATGGTATGAACTTACTTGAGTTCTACGTTTCCGCCAGCTTCTTCGATCTTGCCTTTAATCTGCTCAGCTTCGTCTTTGCTGGCACCTTCTTTGATCGGGCTAGGCGCGCCATCAACGAGTTCTTTCGCTTCTTTGAGGCCAAGGCCTGTGATAGCGCGAACTTCTTTGATCACAGCGATTTTCTTTGGACCAGCGCTGGTCAGGATAACGTCAAATTCCGTTTTCTCTTCAGCGCCGCCACCGTCGCCGCCACCTGCTGCAGGACCTGCAACTGCTACTGCAGCTGCTGCCGGCTTAATGCCATACTCTTCTTCGAGTACTGTTGCCAGGTCGCTGGCTTCTTTGATCGTAAGGTTTACTAACTGTTCTGCGAGTTCTTTAACGTCTGCCATTTTTTCTCTCTGTTCCTGCAGCTGTCAACATCCGGGACAGGCCCAAATTCGGCTGCATATTAAGGTGATTGATATTGTCTGTTATTTCCTGTGCGGACAGGACAACCAAATCTAGCCTTCTTCTCTTTCCGCAATAGTCTTGATTGCACCAACCAGGTTGCTTCCCTGTGCCTGCAGTGCCCCAACAACGTTGGTCATCGGAGAGGTCAACAAGCCGAGGATATCGCCAAGGATCTCGTCTTTCGACTTGAGTGCGGCCAACATATCCAGCGCATCGGAGCCATAAACGTCGCCGTCTATAAATGCACCTTTAAGCGCCGGAAGACCAGCACCAGGGCCTTTGGCAAAATCTTTCATAACCCGTGCTGGAGCAGCGGGCTCTGTGCTAAAAGCAACAGCTGTTGGGCCGGCGAGGTGGTCGTACAGGTCCTCGTATCCACCCACTTTGTCCATCGCAATCTTCAGTAGCGTGTTTTTAACAACACGGTACTGCACTTCTGACTTGCGAAAGTTTGCACGCAATTCGTTGGCGTGTTCTACAGTAAGCCCGGAAGCATTGGTCAGGTAAACAGCTGAAGCTTCTTCCAACTGGCCAGTTACTTCTTCCAGGATGGCTGTTTTTTGTTCTTTTGTCAGTGCCATATCAGTTCAAATATCTGCTGTGGAGACAGAATGTTCTGTCCAAATTGCTAGCGAATAACGTTGAGGAGCTCTTGCTTATCCAAAGGAATACCAGGCCCCATTGTCGTAGACATGGTTACTGACTTCACATAGGTGCCTTTGGCAGCTGAAGGACGAAGCCGGATGACTTCTTTCAGGAATGCTTCTGCATTGTCCCTAATCTGCTCCGCAGTGAACGATATTTTACCAACCGCTGTATGCAGGATGCCTGTTTTGTCAACGCGAAAATCGATTTTACCCGCTTTCACCTGTTGAACAGCATCGCTGATATTCATGGTTACGGTGCCGCTTTTGGGGTTTGGCATCAGGCCACGGGGCCCGAGTACGCGACCCAGTTTACCAACTGCGCCCATTACATCGGGCGTGGCGATCAACACGTCAAAATCGAACCAGCCATCTTTCTGGATTTTCTCGACATAGTCATCAAGGCCTACGTGGTCAGCGCCGGCTTCAGTAGCTTCGGCCTGTTTCCCAGGGCTTGCCAGTACAAGTACACGTACTTCTTTACCGGTGCCATGTGGAAGGGTTACTGTACCACGAACCATCTGATCAGCGTGCCGGGGATCTACACCCAGGCGCACGTCGATGTCGACTGATTCATCAAATTTTGCTGTTGATAATTTCTTAATCAGCTCGGAGGCACCTTCAAGAGAAAAAGCAGTGCCTGCTTCTTCAATTGTTTTTTGCGCCTGCGCATAGCGTTTCCCTCGCTTTGCCATATGCTTTTTGTTTTTGCGGTACAATCGCCCGGGAGGCAAATCCCCCAAAGCTCCCGCTGTGATAATCCAAAAATGATATCCAAACGTGCCAATACTGGCACCTACTCATGCATACATTAGGCAGCCGGCGCACCGTCTACCTTGATTCCCATAGAGCGAGCTGTGCCAGCAATCATACGGGCTGCATTTTCAATATCGTGGGCGTTTAGATCCTCCATTTTCTGGGAGGCAATATCTTTGCACTGATCCCAGGTAACGGTACCAACCTTCATGCGCAGCGGGTCAGCCGCCCCACTGTCGATTTTTGCCGCTTTCTTAAGGAGGATAGCTGCCGGCGGGCTTTTTACGATAAACGTAAAAGACTTGTCGGCAAACACCGTGATAACTACGGGCAAAACGAGGCCCATTCTATCCTGCGTAGCTGCATTAAAAGCTTTACAGAATTCCATGATGTTTACCCCTTTCTGGCCCAGTGCCGGCCCAATTGGAGGTGCAGGACTCGCCTGTCCCGCTTTGATTTGCAGCTTTATAAAGCCGTCTATTTTTTTAGCCATAATCGAAACCGCGGTGCAGACGCCCAGGGCCTTACCCTAAAGCTCCCGCCTTTTTCTTGCCAAAAATATTTAGCGTACTTGGTAAATGTGGCCGCGTAATATGCTTACCGGCCCTGGAGGTTCCTGCAAAACAATCCCAGCTAGAGATTTACCGCAGGATTCTTTTACTCTTCGTGTTCGACCTGTAAATAGTCGAGCTCGAGTGGTGTTTTTCGTCCGAAGATGGATACCATGACCTTCACCTTCATTTTGTCAGGATAAACCTCCTCAACAAACCCGGTGAAGTTGTTAAATGGCCCATCAACAACTTTGATGGCATCGCCAGCCTTGAAAGGAATTTCCGGCTGCTCGCCCATTTCCCGTGCCTCGTCGACCTTGCCAAGAATCCGGTTCATTTCGTCCGGACGCAACGGCGTTGGCTGGTCTCCTGTCGTCAGAAAACCAACAACAGACGGCACACCTGCGATCACATGCTGAAGTTCATTGTCTAGAATTGCCTGAATCAGAATGTAACCAGGGAAAAACGTTTTCTCACGCGTACGTTTCTTGCCCTGCCGCATTTCAAATACGGTCTCAGTGGGAATCATAATCTCTGAAAGCTTACCTGTCAGGCCAATACGCTCTATCTCTTTCTCCAGGTAGGCTTTCACCTTTTTCTCGTGCCCGGAAAAAGTCCGTAACACGTACCACTTGGGAATTTTATTTTTCAGAGTGGCCATTGCTCACCCCCCAGCTTGATCACTGAATTATTGAATCGATAGTGATGTACTATGCACGCCCGTAAACCCACTCCAGAATGATGCTAATCACGCGGTCGGCACCAAAAATAAACAGGGATATGATGATGGTAGCGATAACAGTAATCGTCGTAAAAGCAATCAGTTCGGACCGTTTGGGCCAACTGACCTTCTGCATTTCCTTCAGAACCTCTTTCAGGTATCCTGTAATCTTACTCATAACTCAGTGCAAATTTTGTGGCTCCTTTCTGACTTTCATCAGCGAGGTTCTAGGATTACTTGCACGGGCGGCAGGACTCGAACCTGCAGCCTGCGGTTTTGGAGACCGCTGCTCTGCCAATTGAGCTACGCCCGTGTAAAAGCAGCCGGCAAGATTCGCAGGAATCCAGTCGCCGGCTGCTCAAATCAATTACTTGATAATTTTGGAAACAACACCTGCACCAACTGTGCGGCCACCTTCACGGATTGCAAAGCGCAAGCCTTCTTCCATCGCCACTGGCTGGATCAGGGTTACTTTAAACTGCGTGTTGTCACCTGGCATTAC
>JBCCIM010000029.1 GCA_039111535.1 Bacteroidota bacterium
CAATCGCTTCTGCACAGTCTGCGCTCTTTTTGCGCGCGTTATCCACCCGACATAATCGTTTTGCTGATAGGACGGCCGCGCTTTGTAAGCATCCATCAGCCCGCGCGCATGCAAGGCCTCGAATACAAATTCAGGCATCGGGTAACGCGGGCGTTTTAGTTTTGAAAAATCGCGTTCGGTCATAAGGCATCAATGGCGATTGCTACATTTCCCAGGTTGATCTATTATCAACTCACAGCAATGACAACATGGTGTCACCCCGTATCGGTAAGCTGCCTTTTGCTTGCGATAAGCGGTCAAGTTAATATCTGTAGGAGATCCCACCCAAATTTATACGCATGAAAAGTAAAGCGATTGTCAAGGTAGACCTCAAAACTGCTGTCAACTTGTGGTTTCATTGCCAGAGCATGCACAGACCCCGCGGCTCCGTAAAACTGACGCCGGCAGTGCTGAGCGGATTTCTCGAAAAGGTTGGCGCCCTGCAACTCGACAGCATCAACGTCGTGGAACGGGCGCACTACCTCACCCTTTGGAGCCGGTTTGGCAACTACGATAAAGCAGACATTGACCAATGGATTTATCAAGACAAAATTGCTTACGAGTACTGGGGCCATGAGGCGTCCATTTTACCCATCTCCCACCTGCCACTCGGACGCCGGCGGATGAAGTTATTTCCACCCGAAAGCTGGTTAAATTCGAGTTGGTGGAAACAGCAACAAACGTCGCCGGCCTCAAAGCGCCGCGTATTGCGCCGGCTCCGGACAGAAGGCCCGCTTGAGAGTGCACATTTCGAGAAAACTGTTGGAGACCGCAAGCGTGCGCAGCAGCTAGGTGCAGTCGCCCCCGTAATGCCTGGGCATAAAGAAGACAAGCGCTCTCTCCAACTCCTCTGGCATGCCGGCAAAGTGGCCGTATCCACAAGAAGGTACTTCCGACGCATTTACGATCTTTCGGAGCGGGTCTTCCCTGAAACAGAAACTGTTACGCGCGCTGCGTACCATGACAGTTGGCTTTTCATCGGCCTCAAGGGAAACGGCATTGCCACCGAAAAACATCTGGAGAATTACTTCACTGCGCCCAAACTCAAAGCGCCCGAACGCAGGGCAATCATTGATCGCAACCTGAAGGCCGGCCGAATCGTGGAGGTTCAAATCGATGACCGGAAAGACCGCTGCTTTATGCTGCCAGAGCATGTTGATCAGCTGAACGCGCTAGATGATCCGACAGGGACCACGCTGGTTTGTCCGTTCGACTCTTTCCTCTGGCAAAGAAAACGGGCGGAAGCGTTACTCGATTTCCACTACCGCATCGAAATTTATGTCCCGCAAAAGAAGCGGCAGTTTGGGTACTACGTCCTCCCTATCCTGCACGATGGCAAACTCGTGGGCCGGCTTGACCCCAAACTCCATCGCGACAAAGCCCTGCTCGAAATCAAATCGATCTACCTTGAAGAGACCTTCAAGCGCACACCCCGCTTCGACCAGGCACTCCGCGAAACGCTCCATGACCTCGCCGCATTTGTCGGCGCGCAGGACTTGCAAATGCCGGCTGGCTGGGGTGCGCTGGCGTGAACTGGATCATACAGATCAAGGAGTGATGCGATTTTCCATGCTTCCAGAAATAATCCCAAATCCAGAGGGAACCATATGGATATGGTTGACTGAAACAACACAAAATTTTTGGTTGAGCAGAAAATGAGCAGGTTTCGATCTTCCACGTGAGCAGTTTGGCGTCACATATTGCATGCAGTTGGATTTAAAACTCACTTTTGCATGCTCATGTATAGATCAACGCTTGTACTGCTTTCAATACTGGCAAACTTATTTTTAGTATCCTTCCTGCAGGCCCAAACAACGGGCACCTTAACGGGCACGGTTACAGATGCAGATACAAACCTCCCCCTTGAAGGAGCAAACGTATTATTGGTCGATATCATTCAGGGTGCTGCGACAAATCGTGCGGGTGATTATAGCTTTGATTCGATTTCAGCTGGATGGCATACGCTCGTCATACGCCGAATAGGATTCGAGTCCAGCGAGGCGTCGATTTTCATAGCGGCTGATTCTACGACCTTCTACAACACAGCGTTGTCTGCCGCATCGATCCATCTCGGCGAAATCCTCGCGCAGGCAGATCGCCCCTACTCAGCAGCTTCTTCTGCTACAATTCGTGCCTTCGATCTTATCACGCGTCCGGCAAACGCCTCGCAGGAACTGCTCCAACTGACGCCCGGCCTGGTTACGGCCCAGCATGCAGGGGGCGGCAAAGCAGAGCAAATCTTTCTACGAGGGTTCGATGCAGATCACGGCACGGATGTCGCAATTTCGGTAGACGGCGTACCTGTCAACATGGTATCACACGGCCATGGCCAGGGGTATGCAGACTTGCATTTTCTCATGCCTGAAGTTGTTGAAAACATCGAAGTGGTTAAAGGTCCCTATAATACCCGCTTCGGCAACCTGGCAACAGCGGGTGCGATTGCGTTCTCAACAAAAGACCATCTGGATCAGAACCTGATCCGCATGCAAGGGGGCCGGTTCAACACCGCAAATCTGACGGCCCTCTACCAGATCCCGATTTCGGAGGCCGGGCATCAAGGCGCTTATTTTGGCGGGCAGTTTTACAATACTGATGGACCTGTATCAAGCCCACAGGAATTCCAGCGGTTCAATTTGTTTGGCAAATTCCACACCCACCTCAGCGAAGAAGCCAAACTCTCCCTGAGCTTCAGTGGTTTTAGCTCAGCATGGGATGCTTCAGGACAGATTCCAGTACGCGCGGTCGAACGCGGGGTAATCAATCGCTTCGGTAGCATTGATGACCTTGAAGGGGGCACCACAGGCCGGCAGGACATCAACCTGACCTACGCAGCTGAAAAAGGCAACGAGAAATTTCGGATTCAAGGCTACGCCACACGCTACAACTTCAAACTCTTTTCCAATTTCACCTACTTCCTTGAAGACCCGATCAACGGCGACATGATCGAGCAAACCGATGACCGGCACCTGGTAGGTATCAATGGCACGTATCAGTTCACCAGAACAACTGGAAGGTTTATCACAACCACAACCTTTGGCGGCGGATTTCGCGCGGACGACACCATCGTGTCGCTTTGGAAAAGTCCCAACCGACTCAGACAGACCGGCCTTGTCAACGCTGACGTTGCAGAACGGAATTTGTCTTTGTGGGCGCAGGAAGAAGTTGTCTTTTCTACCCGACTCAGGCTCCAACTCGGATTACGCGGTGATTATTTCACATTCAATGTAGACGACCGACTGGAAGGGAAGCCGGCAGAACTGCCCCACGCCTCGGGATACGCGCAGGAAGCCATTCTAAGTCCCAAAGCCAACCTGGTTTTTAGCCCAAGTGCCACACTGGACCTGTTTGCCAACGTTGGTTCTGGTTTTCATTCGAACGATGCCCGTGCCGTTGTGCAAGGGCATCGGGTCCGTGACCTTGTACGCATCTATCAGCGGCAGGAGCTCACCGACAATCAAATACAAGAAGCCTTGGCAGCGCAGCATCTTGCCCGCTCCCAGGCTTCCATTGGTACGCTGCCCAGAGCCATCGGAAGCGAGGTTGGCATTCGATTCCGCCTGACGGACCACCTGCGCGTATCGGTGGCTGCGTGGAAGCTTGATCTTGAGAACGAGTATGTCTACGTCGGTGATGGCGGATTCACCGAGCTTAGCGGCCGTAGCCAGCGCTACGGCATTGACCTGGAAACGCGCCTGGGCATCACTTCATGGTTATCAGGAGATAGCGATGTCAACCTTTCGCGCGGCCGCTTCATCGATGCGCCGGCTGGCGAGGATGCCATTCCGCTGGCCCCTCGGCTAACCGCTACAGGCGGACTGACCGTAATACATCCAGGCGGGTTCGAAGGCAGCCTCCGGTATATCCATATCGGCGACCGGCCGGCAAATGAATCGGGCAGCGTCACAGCCAGCGGTTATACGCTCTTCAACTTATTTGGCGCGTACAAACTCGGCGATGTAAAATTATCGCTTGTGCTGGAAAACCTCTTCAACATCAACTGGAACGAAGCGCAATTTGACACTGAATCCCGTTTGTTTGATGAGGCCTTCCCCGTTTCTGAGTTGCATTTTACGCCGGGTAACCCGAGGGCGCTGCGGATTGGGATTGATTATACCTTTTGATGTGAGCAAGGGTTGGCCTGAAGCGAATACTAGCACAAAATGGTCAAGGCTGAGTCCTGAAAACGAACCGCCCTGATAGCCAAAATCAGTGAATTGTATACTTTGTGGCGCACTGACCGGACCAATTCAGCCGGCCGGCTACAAACCTATAAATCACGCCACTTGGACAGGTTATGTTTTTGCGCAGTATAGCGTGTGGCGAGGGCAACCCATAAACCCATCAGAATTGCACCAACAAGCATCAGTAGTTTCATCGTCATACTTGATGTAGCGCCGATCAATGGGGCAATAACCCACCCATAAAGCAAAAATGCAAGCACAAAACTCAAAGTAAAAACTGCAAAATCGGACACAAACGACTTGTAGTATGGTGGCCTGAACTTGAGTTGTTTCCAGAATTTTTCAGTCAGGCGGTAAATATAATTCGGACGCCAGTTCATCTTGTTTTCCAACTCCTCGCGTGCCTTCGCATATTTTCTCTCAAACGCTGAAAAGTTTTGCATGAGCAAGCAAGATCATGTGATGTGATAAGGCCGAACAGAATTAATATAACCAAATCCTGTACCAAAGATAAAGCCGGCCGATTTCGTGTGAGCCAACGAAAACGAAATCGTAGGCTGGGTATCTTTACAATACCCGTTTTACATTTATGTGGATACTGACTTCGTGTTTAGGTAGTGCATACGATATAATTTCTATTGCCCGTAAATACAGCGAAATAAAGGAGTGTAATCCCGAAAGATCCAATAGCCTGAGTACTCTTCGAAGAGTTTTTTTCTTGTGGAGCCACAATTCTCATGTTGTATGCTAACCGGTCTTAGCCGATTCTTCCTTCTACAAGAGAATTATCTTTTTAGTCGATTCATAAGGCCCCATTCGAATCTTATAGAAGTAAAGGCCCGCAGAAAGGCTTCGCCCATCAAAAACGGCTTTATGCCGACCAGGCTGCATCATTTTGTCTATGAGCGTCGAAATGAGTTGACCTCCCGCATTATAGACGCTTAAGCGTACAGATACTGGTTCTTTTACATCGAAAATGATCGTAGTTAACGAATGGAAAGGGTTGGGATATGCCGGCAGTAATTCGTATTCGTATGAACTGATTTCATCTTCGGTTGTCGTAGGCATCGAACAAGAGCCGGCATCAACAACTTGTTGAAGGGTTGGATTAATCAGGTTATTACTTACACTATATTCCCCCTGTAACCCCTGAGAACTTAGCAAAGAATGAAGGCCACAAAAACTATCTAGAGCTGTATTGTAGTTGATATACAGGCCATTTTCCACAGAAGTAAGATTGCTCAATCCATCCAGGGTGGCAAGAGAATCATTATATCTGATAAACAATTCTCCGCCTACGGAAGTCAGATTGCTCAAGCCATCCAATGTGGTAAGAAGCATATTGCTTCTTACACCCAGGCTGCCATTCAGGATTGTAAGACTGCTCAAGCCGTCGAGCGAGGCAAGAGAGTCATTAAAGCTAATAGTCAAATCATTCAACGTCGAAAGGTTTTCCAGGCCTTCCAGTGTAGTTAAGGATACGTTGCTTTCTAGAATCAAAGCCTCGCCTATGGAAGTCAGGCTTTCCAAACCATCCGTGGAGGACAGCGATGCATTTTTTCTTACTTCGAAATAGCCCTCAACAGAAGCAAGTCTGTTCAATCCGGTCAGCGTAGTCAGAGAGTTATTTCCGTCGATATCCAGATTGCCTCCTACAGAAGTAAGACCGTTCAAGCCAGTCAGCGCGGTAAGGGCAGGATTGCTTGTTATGTCCAGATATCTTCCCACAGCAGCAAGGTTGTCCAAACCAGTCAGTGTAGTCAGAGAGGGATTACCTGATACAACTAGATATTGCAAGGTTATAAGGCCTTCCAATCCTTCAAGTGTTGTTAGGGAGGTATTTCCGACGACATCCAGATTGCCCCCCACGGAAGTAAGACTACGCAAACCATCCAGGGTGGTTAGAGAATCATTGAAGCCGATATAAAGGTCATCACCTATGGTAGTGAGACCCTCCAAGCCATCGAGAGTGGCAAGGGATGCATTGTGGCTGATTTGCACAACATCATCCACAGACTCAAGCGCATTCAAACCACTCAGCGTAGTAAGGGAATCATTATGGTCTATGATCAGATAGCCACCCACAGCAGCAAGGCCGTGCAAACCAGTCAGTGTAGAAAGAGAGATATTTCCCGAAATACTGACATTGCCACTTGCGAAAGTAACATTATTTAAGCCATCCAGCGTGGTTAAGTTTAAGTTGCTCCATAACACTATATCGCCTCCCACGGAGGTAAGGTTGTTCAAACCAGACAAAGAGTTCATGGGAGTGCGACCTATGATGAGACCGCCTATCAAAGAAAGACTGTTCGCGCCCATCAATGAGGCCAGTGAATCATTATCCTGCAAACCCAGAATTCCCCCTATGGAAGAAAGACTGTTCAATCCTTCCAGGGAGGTCAGGGACTGGCTACCATTTATGTTCAGATAGCCGGCTATGGAAGTAAGACCATCCAACCCCTGCAGTGTAGTGAGGGATGTGTTGAAGTTCACATCAAAATCTCCGTCTACAGAAAGAAGGCTATTCAAACCAGCTAATGTGGTCAGAGAGGCATTTCCTGTTATTTCCAGATCACCACCTATAGAAGTCAGATTACTCAAGCCATCAAGTGAAGCCAGTGCTACATTTCCCCTTAACTCTAGATCTCGCAAGGTACTTAAGCCTCCCAATCCATCAAGAGAAGCGAGAGAAGGATTACTTTCCACAATCAGAGTACCACCTATTGCAGTCAGATTGTTTAAACCAGCCAATGACATTAATGAATCATTGTCGCTTATAATCAGACGCCCTCCTACAGAAGCAAGTGTTGAAAGGGGCGCTAAATCAACTATATCAGAACCGTTGATTTCAAGAGAACCTGTAATATCCGTCCCACTAAACGCATCTACTTGAGCCTGATTAGATAAGACGACACTGCCATCTACAACTTGCGCGTGTACCATAGATGAGAAAAACATGAACGCGCTAACAAGAAGATGTATCGTTACTATTTTTTTTATCATGAATTCCAGAGTGTGCAATGAGGAAGGCCGCAAAGAATCGTGTAATACCTTGAAGCTGGTTTAACGCTGAAATGACTGCTTTTGGCCACGAGAAAGAAATCTAACCAATCCCTGTAGCAATAAAAACCCGTTCTCCGATCTCCCAGATGCAGTTTCAGTTCATTTACCGGCCTTCCCCCCTTACCCATCCAGCCCAAACAACTGTTTCGCATTGGCCGTCGTCACAGCAGCCACCTCCTCAACCGACATTCCCTTTACCTCCGCCAGCTTCTCTGCAACCAGGCGCGTGTACGCCGGCTCATTCCTTTTACCCCGATGCGGCACAGGGGCCAAAAACGGTGCATCTGTCTCCAGCACAACCTGCGTGAGCGGGACGTCCTTCACAATATCCGCCACACCACTGTTTTTGAACGTCAACGTCCCGCCGATCCCGAGCAGGAAATTTAGCTTCGCAGCTTCCTCGATCAGCCACGCCGGCCCACCGAAGCAATGGAAAATGCCGCGGAGGTTGTCGGCTTTTTCTTCGTTCAGGATTTTAACCATGTCGCGGTGCACTTCATCTTTGCCCTGCTTGTCGCGCATGTGCAGGATTAGCGGCAGGTCCTTTTCGATAGCGAGGCGGATGTGCCGGCGGAAGAAGTCCTGCTGCTTCGCGTCGAACGTTCGATCCCAGTAGTAGTCGAGGCCGCTCTCCCCTACGGCTACTACACGTGAATCATCACAAAAAGCAGCTACGGCTTCAAAGTCTTCGTCCGTTGCGTCTTTGGTGTCACTCGGGTGAATGGCAGACATCGCATGCAACCCGTCGTAGGCGTCACACAACGCCAATGCATCGTGGATGGAGGCTACATCGATGGCCGGCATCACGATGATCCCAACCCCCGCGTCTTTTGCACGCTGGATCATCGCTGCCTGGTCGTTCAGCATCCGGTTATGGTAAATGTGCGCGTGCGTATCAATAATCAACGGGTGGTTCAAATCGGGCATTTACTTATCTTTGGGGATTGAAGTGTAGTATGGGGTAGAGGATCTTGTTTAAAGTTGAAGGTTAAAGGTTGAAAGTTGTTTGATTTATAAAAGGGTATTGCCTACCTGAAAGAGATCCTTCGCGGGGCTCAGGATGACAGGTGCGATGACCTGCAACATCCATTCGACAATCGGCATTCGACAATCCATTAAGCGTTTTATCCAAATAGCGCCCATTGCAGTCCTGCTGCTGCCATTTCTCGTATTGGCCCCTATTGGCCAGGTGATCTACGAGTGGGTGGAGTTTGCGCGGCTTGTACCGCTATCCACCGTCAGCGTTTCTGAGCGCGGGTTCGACTGGGTGTACTGGCAAGAAAACGATGGCACCATAGAGGCAACCTATGTTTTGCCCAAAGGTCCGGGTGCACGGGCCGGCATTGAAGAAGGGGATGTTTTTTTCTCGCTCGACATGCAGCAGTATTTCAATGTAGAGCAGCTCCACGAAGCCATCGACGGCATACAACCTGGCAGTACGCACTCCTTTGTATTGCTTCGAGGTACAGGGGATAGCCCGGAAATTGATGTCCGCTTTACCCGCTACCCAACGTTCCTTTACCCCCTTTCCATGCCGCTTTGGCGGTTTTCAGTATGGGCTTTTACGCTTGCTGCGTTTTTCCACTTGCTTGGTTTGCTGATTGTGGTGCCGGTTGCTTTGCGTCCGCGTACAGCGCCACGAGCACGCTTTTCGCTGATGCTCATCATCGCGTCGTCGATCTGGATTTTTGGCAACTGGGCGCGGCTGCTTATTGTTGAGATTATAGGTCCACCCGGCACCACCGGTTCTTTTGTTGATGACATCTTCCAGTCGCTTACGTTTTTCAGCATCGCCGGCTGGATTGCCTTCCCCCCGCTGGTGCTCCGGAAGGTGTTGGGTGATACACGGCTCATCGGCGCCGGCCGGCTCGGCAAAGCCCACTACCTCATCTACCTGCCCACGCTTGTGCTTGTGGCAGCCACAACGGTCTCAGCTGTACGTGGTAGTATTGGTCCGTTTTCGCTCAACAGCCTGATTGCCCCCATCCTCTTTTACGCCTGCTGCTACGTTGCCACAGCTGCGGCGTTGATCTTTACGCTTTACGTGATCAACCCGGAAGAAGCTGAGGAGCGTCTGGGTGGGTGGAGCAGAACAGGGAGCGCAATCACGCTTGTTGTATCGCTATTGATGGCGCTGCTTGTGCTTGGTGTGCTGCCCATTTTTGGTCCGGTGCCCGACAAAACGGCCGGCTGGCTGATTGTCTCCGCACAGTTGCTTTCACTTGCTCCGGTAATCCTCGTTTCGTTGGCCACGTTGCGGCAGGGTAAAATGGACCAGGTGCTCAGCCGAGCGCTCGCTTACCTGACAGTTTTGGGGCTGATTTTCTTCACGTTTATAGGCGGACTTGAGTTACTGCAGCGCTACGTTACCGGGTTTTACGTCTCCCAGAAGCTACTTGCTGCCTCTTTTGTTGTCTTCCTGCTCTTTGTGTTTGAGCGGGTCGCGCGCCGGCTGCGGATTTATGCCAACCGTTTCTTTGCCACCGACCGCCAGACACTCCGCACCCGACTCTCACGGCTGCAAGAGCAAATGGGCAGCATTCTCGGAATTTCTGAGCTCGCGCAGCAAACGGCAACGGTTTTAGGCGAGGCGTATGGCGCGCGATCTGTGCTGGTGTTCATCCGCCCTACCGACAGCGCCTCAACCTGGTTTTCCGGTGCCTTCCACCCCGAGCCACCCTATTTCACAGAGCGCATTGCCTCCCAGATTTGGCCAGACCTTGAGCATAAAGGACAGTTGTGGTCAGTTACCCAGGAATTAAACGAGAGTGACATATCCGCACTAACCTACGACACCCTGAAAGCACGGAAAGTAGCGCTGGCCGTGCCGATTATGGTCGAGGAGAACATGGAGGGGCTCATTGTTATGGGCAACAAGAAGCGCCGGCGCGCAATCTATAACATAGAAGACGTCGACTTACTCCGTGGCCTGAGTGGGCAGTTGGCCCTTGCCATTGAGCGCTTGCTCCTTGTTGAACGGGAGAAAATGCTGATTCGGATGAGCGCGGAAGCAGAGCTTAAAGCATTGCGCGCCCAAATCAACCCCCATTTCCTTTTTAATGCACTCAATACCATTATTTCGCTGATTGAAGAGCGTCCCGAAGATGCTGAAGAGACGGTTCAAAACCTGTCTGCCATTTTCCGTCACACGCTAAAAACCAGTAGCCGCTCGTTTATCTCGCTCGAAGAAGAACTCAAGCTGGTCAACCATTACCTGAGCATCGAGAAGGCGCGGTTTGGCGACCGGTTGTCTGTGGAAGAATTCCTCGATCCGGCGCTGCGGCATCACCCGGTACCGGCATTTGTGGTACAGACGGTTGTCGAAAACTCCATCAAACACGGCCTGGAGAAGAAGCGCGGCAAAGGTGTACTCAAAATCAGCTGCCAGTTGAACGACGAAAACGAAGTGGAAGTAGGAATCTGGGATTCCGGCGTCGGCATCCCGAACCTTTTTGAAAACGAATCTGACACCAGCTTTTATGGCATCGGCCTACGCAACATCGCCATGCGGCTGGAAAAATTGTATGGCCGGGTAGATCTTTTTCGGATGACGAGCCTTCCGAATGAAGGCACGGAAGTAAAACTCATACTTCCGGAACGCGTACACAAAGAAGACGAACCCTCGGCACTCTACCCCGAGTGAACCAACCGATTGCTTGATCAAAACGGATTGTTATGCTGAAGACGTTAATTGCAGACGATGAGCCCCCCGCGCGTAAACGCTTGCGCCGCATGCTGAAACCCCTGATCGACGAGAAACGCATTGAAGTCGTTGCAGAGGCCTGTGATGGTATAGAGACACTGGAGCTCCTCGAAAAACACGATGTGGACCTGCTTTTCCTCGACATCCGCATGCCTGAACTCGATGGATTTGAGGTCCTCAAAAAGCTTCCTGCTGGTCAGCAACCCGTGGTGATCTTTACTACGGCGTATGACAATTACGCCCTCAAGGCTTTTGAAGCCAACGCCGTAGACTACCTCCTCAAACCGATCGAGAAAAAACGGCTTGCAGAATCTGTAGCCCGCGCAGAGCAGCTGCGAAGTGCAACATCTGATGACACTTTGCCGCGCGACGAGCGCCTCAACAAGCTGCTCGACTGGCTCGACAACCACGAAGTAGCTACAGCGCCGGCGGCCGAGAAAGACGACAAAAACTACATGCGTCAGATCTCGATCCCCTACCGCGACCGCATCCTCGTTGTGCCCGTGCACCGCCTTGTCTCAGCAGAAATCAACGAAGGCATTACCCGGCTGTGTATCCTGAGTGATGCGCAGGAAAGCCCGAAACAACGCATTCGGCAGCACATCGTCAATTACACCCTGGAGCAGCTCGAAGAACATTTGCACCCGGATGCCTTTATGCGTATCCACCGCTCAGCAATTGTGCAGATTGACCACATCCAGGAAATGATTCCCTGGTTCAGTGGGCGGTACAAGTTGATCCTCTCCGGTACCCACGAAGTAATCGCCAGCCGTGAGCGCTCCAAGTTGTTGAAAGAACGCCTGATGGTGGATCTGAAGAAGTAAGATAAAGCGGCACATTCCTGAATGATGCTTCATTCGTGATCACGGTTGTCGGATTTTTGGGTTGTCGGGTTTTTGGGTTGTCGGGTTTTCGTGTTGTCGGGTTGTCGGATTTTTGGGTTATCGGGTTATCGGGTTGTCGGATTTTTGGGTTGTCGGGTCATTATCCGGAAGTACGAAATCACAAAAACACGAAATCACAAAAACACGAGATCACAAAAACACGAGATCACGAAATCACAAACCAAAAGGATACAAAACGCCAAAAAAAGCGGCATTTCACTTTAGAATTATTTATCTTACGTCCAAAAGAAATAAAGACTTACCTCAGATACCATGCTTCGTTCTGCCCCAACAGATCGTTTCTATCTTTTCCTTTTGCTTTTTAGTTTTCTGCTGCCCTCCCAGGTCTCTGCATATCAGCAAGACAACGAGCCCGTTCAGGTACGCTTGCTGCGTGACATCTCCCCCCGCACGATCATTGTCAGCAGCTCTGCGACAGCCAACCTTTACTCAGGCGACCCAACCAATCCAATTGCGCAGTTGGGTAACCGGCAAAAGCTGACCCTGACTACAAGCAACAACCAGGTATACCTGCGGTCTGCTGATGGCGGGATTTATGCCCGGTCTTTGATTATTGAGCAGCAAGCCGGCGAAGAACTCACCGTTGAAGTCGCAGAAGCGCGTGCCGTCATCAGTCCGCGCAGCTACAAGGGGGCTTTCCTGATCCAGGTAGATCCCGCAACGCCCTCTACGTTAAAAATCATTAACATGGTTCCACTTCATGCCTACGTGGAAAGCGTCCTCGCCAGCGAATTCGGGTTTAATGAACTCGAAGCAGCCAAAGCCATGGCCGTAAGCATTCGCACCATCGCTTACCGTACCCTGCAAAACCAGCATGGACCCGAATATGCTGTGCCCGACAACGAAATGTGGCAGGTATACAAAGGCACACACGCGATAACCGAAACTGTCAGAGAAGCTGTTGCAGCAACCGAAGGCGAAGTGATTCGCTTTAATGGCGAACTCGCTGAAGCCGTCTATTTTGCCTCGAGCGGTGGCCATACTGCCAATAACGAAGATGTATGGGATTCATCGAAAATACAACCCTATTTGCGCGGCAAAGACGATCCCTATGACTTCAACTCTCCCCACCACAACTGGGAATCAACCGTTTCGCGAGATCGTCTTCTGCGGCTCTTGAGCGATGAATTCCGCTTTACCGCCAACGGGATTCGCATCCTGAACAGAAGCAGAGATGGGCGCGTCAGCACGATGGCCGTCACGGGTGAAAACGACCGCATGGAGGAGCTAAGGAGCAATAAATTCCGACTCCTCGTCAATGAATGGTTTGGTCGCGAAACACTGAAAAGCACCTTGTTCGAAGTGAACGTGCAACCCAACATGTACATTTTCTCTGGAAAAGGTTTTGGTCACGGTGTTGGCCTTAACCAATGGGGTGCACTGCAACTTTCGAAGAAAGGTAACCTCTACGACGAAATCCTGGCGTACTATTACACCGACGTCGAAATCGACCAGGGTGGCCTCGTAAGCCGGATGCTCTCCGCTACGGGTGACGCCATTGAAGGTGCTTCCGACTTTTTCTTCGACAACGAAGATTCGTACAACCCCAGCATTGATGCCTATCCAACAGACAATACCTACGAGGCCTATGAAGCCGGCCCTGTTACTGTTGACCTGGACGCCCCACTCGATGTTGTTGCTTTTGATGAAGATGACTACCGCGAAGAAGCCGAAGAAAAGCCGGCGCGGCAGCGAAGAAAGCTCTTCCCCCTCAGAAAAGATCCGAACCGTAAACCCGAGAAACCACGGCCGGCAAGCAAAAGGATTGGCTGGTAGTTATATTCAGCACTTCCTGATTCCCCAATTTTCTGACCCTTTAGTTCATGCGAGGATTTGTGTATCGCGTGGTTGCATTGGCATGCATCGCGTTTGCCCCCACAGCGTTGTTTGACCAGGTTTTGTTTGCCCAAGACACCACAACGGTTGAACTCCCCCCCATCGAAGTTGAAGCGACGCGTGCGAACGCATTAACAAGCCAAAACGTCCCCCTGGCCGTAACCACTATGTCACGCGCACCGTTGCGTCGCGAACTCGAACCCGGACTCTCCCTTGACGAAGTGCTCAGCGAATTGCCCGGCCTTTTTGTGAGTGACCGCGGCAATGCAACCCTCGGCGAGCGCATCTCCATTCGCGGAATGGGCTGGCGCGCTGCCTTTGGCGTTCGTGGGGTTCAGATTCTCCTTGATGGCATTCCGCTAACCATGCCCGACGGCCAGGCTGTAGCAGACATTGCCTCGCCTTCCATGATCCAGAAAGCCGAGTTGATTCGTGGTCCTTCTTCATTGTTTTGGGGCAACGGCAGCGGCGGCGTGCTCTACCTCTCTTCCGCCGGCACCAGCCAGCTACCGGGCGTTCGCGTGCGCGCCATGGGCGGCAGCGATGGCTTACAGCAGTTCAACCTCGAATCACGGCTGCAACTGGGCAAAAACCGGTTCAACTTCTATGTAAGCGATGACCGACGCGACGGATACAGAGAATACAGCAACAACCGGTTTACCCGCGCGGCCCTGCATGGCAACCTGCCGATCAACAACCGCGCAGTGCTAACCCTGACCTCTGCCGTTGCCTATCAGGATGCAGAAAACCCCGGCTCCCTCACCCGCGAGCAACTGGATGAAAACCCGCGCCTCGCAAATGCACGCAACGTATCCACATTGGCAGCCAAGCAGAGCCTTCAGTTTCAGGCCGGTGCAACCCTTAACCAGCAAGTTAGCATTGGCCAGTTGTCCGCAACAGCGTACACCCTCATCCGCGACCTCGACAACCCGCTATCGTTCACGTATATCGACCTGAACCGGGCGGCCTATGGCCTGCGTCTGGCGCTGCAAAACACCACAGAAGCGTTATCCTGGGGCATTGGTGTTGATGCAGACTTTCAGGACGACGACCGGCAAAATTTGAACAACGAGGACGGCAACCCGGGCACAGAAGTTAGTATTGCTCAGGATGAAACGGTCCGCAATATTTCTTTCTACGGTTTCATCAATGCAACACTGGTAGGCCCCCTACAAGTCACCGCTGGCTTGCGCAACGACCAGGTGCGCTTTTCGATGGACGACCGCTTGCTAGACAATGGCGACCAGTCGGGCAACCGTACCTTTTCTGCCTTGAGTCCGGCGATTGGACTCGCCCTCCAAACCGGCAATGCACATATTTACGCCAACTTCCGCAGTTCATTTGAAACGCCCACCACAACGGAGCTGGTAAACCGCCCGGACCTCGATGGCGGGTTTAACCCCGAAGTTGACCCACAAACCGTACAGGGATTTGAACTGGGGATCCGTGGCCGGCTGAGCAACTGGCAAACGCGCTTTGATGCCGCGGTCTACTCAATGAATGTCA
Organism: Bacteroidota bacterium; assembly: GCA_039111535.1. NCBI lineage: Bacteria > Pseudomonadati > Bacteroidota > Bacteroidota bacterium. The sequence goes on from JBCCIM010000029.1 coordinate 15,234, forward strand.
ATGATCTCCTCATTCCTTTCCAAACTGAAGAAGGCGGAGATCGAACCTTTTATCGCAACGGCGGGCGTAACCTGCATAAAGGCATAGAACTCGCCCTTACCACGCATCCTGCGCAGTGGATGATGTTACAATTCACCCATACCTCAGGCAGCTTTGCTTTTCGCAGCGGTGAGTTGCGTGGCAACAAACTCCCCGGACTCCCCGATAGCCGTACCCACATCCGCGGCATCATCCGCGGCGGCGGCTTCTGGATCCAACCTGTCTTTGAACACGTAGCCTCGTTTTACGCAAACGATGGAAACAGTGAATTAAACGATGCTTATGCTGTCCTTGACCTTACCATTGGACATGAAGGCATCAAAGCATCATCGGCAACCATGCGGCCTTTCTTTCGCATTAGCAATGTCTCAGATGAAACCTACAGCGGATCGGTTGTGGTGAATGCCTTTGGCGGACGCTTCTTCGAGCCAGCTGCCGGTCGCACGTTCCAGTTGGGCCTCAATGTGTCTCTCTAACCAATCTGATTGCTTTAGTGGCTATACCCGGGATTGCTCGCACTGTATTGCTTGTCAGCTGCCTCCTCGGCAGCATCCAACACGCCTGGGCCCAGCAGGCAACTTTCGACTACGGCATCGCTGATGTGCGCATGTTTGATGTGGATGCAGCTGACAATCGGAAAATTGTAGATGGGCTCGAAGCCTACTTGTACGACATCGGACCTCAGCCGCATTTTGTATTCGAAGTTGACGTACGCCAACACGCAGGAAAAAGCACCAATGCAATAAAGAGCAACCTTGTCGTTGAGCTGTACTTGCTGCTTGCACGAACCGGCAACGCTGTATACAAATCCCTTTCGAATCCGCAGGCAGACCTGGGCAACGACACAACCTGGGTATACCATGGTCCTGTTGCATTAACATTCTCGCGCAAACAAGCCGGCAAACACACTACCTTCACCTCGGCGCCACACCAGATGTTATTCCTGGATCCGGCAGCTCCCATAACGTTTGCACGGCCGGCAGATTTTTCGATTCTTGGATATGCTTACCGTTTTCTCCTTGTGCCGGCTCACCTCGCCCAGCAAGATGCAAACCCTGCTGACAATGCCTTCCAACTCACGTTTATGAAACCCTGAGCCCATCAGATGCGCACCCACGGGTCCCCGCCCGCATACCAACCGCCACGGGCCATTCGGGGTGTAGAAAACGCAAATCCCCCTTCGCCTGTAGCTGAGAGCAAAATGATGCCTCCAGTGGCCCCCTGCCCGTCTTCATTTTTGATTTGCAAACCGAGTGTTCGAATAGCGGCCTCAGCAGCGTCTTCGGCTGAACAAGAGGACAGCTGCTGCACTGCGGCAAAACACATCGACACGCTGGCAATGGCCTCTCCCCACCCCGTTGCACTGGCTGCGCCATCCGGGGATGCGTAGAAGCCGGCACCTGGCATTGGAGAATCTCCAACCCGTCCATCTGGCCTGAAAGGTGTCCCGCCAGTCGACGTCGCCGCAGCCAGCTTTCCATGTTGATCAATGGCTACACATCCAACCGTACCCCGGGGCACATCCTCATCCGCAAGAAAAGGGTGACTTGTATGATAAGCCGCCTGTGCAGCCAGCGAATCGTAGCGTTGCTGCTCACGCAAACAAACCAGGTTCTCATTTTTCACGCGAGAAAAGCCGGACGCGTCAGCAAATTTTTCTGCCCCGGCACCACTAAGAAAACAGAAGGTTCGCCCCCCATTTTCGAGCACGGAGAGGGCAATTTTAATGGGATGCCTGAAGTGCTGGATCCCGGCAACAGATCCAAAATGCCGGGCAGTGCCGTCCATGATTCCCGCGTCAAGTTCGACCTTGCCAGACCGGGTTAGTACGGCACCGCACCCCGCATCAAAGGCACCATCTCCTTCCATATGGGCAACCACCTCAGCAACCACTTGAAGCGCAGAATTACCTGCCTGGAGGGCATTTTTTCCTGTTTCTACTGCAATTTGCAGGCCGGCAAGATGGGCATCACATTCGACATCCGGGATATTCCATGCGCCGCCATGGACGAGCAACATGGGGCCGGCGTGACCCGGAGGCCGGCAGTAGGGTTCTACTACGATCATTTTAGAACAGCGGGGCTTCGCCGCTTATACACCTGGGGGAATCTTAACACAAACACCTTACTTCGGTTGTAACTATTGGTTCGCGCAACTCGTCCATTCGGCATAGTTGTTATGTAACCTTATTTGAAATATGTCCGTAGGCGAGAGCAACTAAACATCGGCTGACCTCTCCTTTTGTTGTTTACAACGCACCAATGCGAAAACCCATGTATCATTTGTCGCGATTAACTTACCTCCTGGCCTTCCTGCTTCTGGCCACTTACCAGATGGGCTGCAGCAATGCCCAATCCCAACCTCCCGAAGAAGAGGAAGAAGAAGCCGTCCCGGCTGTCCCCGTAGAAGCAGCCTATGTTACCCGGGGTGATATCTCTGCGTTCTTCTCAGGCACGGCTTCTTTGGAAGCTGAAGAAGAAGCAAACGTAGCGGCAAAAGCGGGCGGTGTTGTAACCAAGATTTATGTTGAAGAAGGAGACCGGGTCCGCGCCGGCCAGGCCCTCGCCAAACTCGATGGCGAACGCCTTGCCCTTGAACTTGCCCGTTCTGAAGTAAGCCTCAACAAACTGAAGCGCGAACACGAACGCAACGAAGGGCTGTATGAAAAGCAGCTCATCAGCGTCGAAGAATATGAGCGCGTAAGATCAGACTACGAAGCCCAACAGGCAGCATACAACCTGGCAAAGCTCGAACTGGATTACACAACGGTACGCGCGCCGATCTCAGGCATCGTATCCCAGCGCCTCATCAAAGTGGGCAACACGCTCAATGTCAATGAACAGACGTTTACCGTTTCGGACTTCGATCCGCTGCTTGCCATTATGTACGCACCGGAAAAAGAACTGGGCAAACTGCGCGTTAAGCAGCACGCTAACCTGACTGTAGACGCCCTTTCTGGCACCGTATTCAGCGGCGAAATCAAACGCATCAGTCCTATTGTTGACGCAACAACCGGCACGTTCAAAGTAACGATCGAAGTCAATGACAAGAGCGGCGTACTCAAGCCAGGTATGTTTGGCCGCGTGCAAGTTGTGTATGACACCCATGCAGAAACACTGCTCGTACCCAAAGAGGCTGTGATCGAAGAAGACAGTGAAGTCTCACTGTACGTTGTGCAAGACAGCCAGGCATTCCGCAAAGTCATTGACCGCGGTTATGTAGATGAGCTGTATGTTGAGATTCTGAGTGGCGTAGAACATGGCGCACAAATCATTACAGCAGGCCAGGGAAGCCTGCGCGACAGTGCCCGGGTTGACGTAATCGAATAACCTGGCACAATCTGGTCCGTGATGCAGGGCGCTGTGTGTTTACCCTGCGACAAATGAGCACACAACGTGCTGCATCACGGATCTCGCTTATCCTGGTGGCAACCACCCGCCACCTTCCCAGATCCTGGACAATGACATGAAATTAATCGACCTCTCCATTCGCCGGCGAGTCACGATTGCTATGTTCACCCTGGCAATCCTCCTCTTCGGTACCGTTTCCCTTTCCCGGCTCTCAATCAACCTTTTGCCGGACCTTACCTTCCCCACCCTGACGGTAAGAACCGCCTACGAAGGTGCTGCGCCTGCAGAAATTGAGAACCTCATTAGCAAGCCGATTGAGGAAGCCCTAGGTGTTGTTAAAAACCTGGGCAAAATGGAATCGATTTCCCGCACGGGACAGTCGGATGTTGTCCTTGAGTTTGCCTGGGGTGTCGACATCGACATCGCCCGAATGGAAGTGCGCGAAAAGCTAGACGCGCTCCAACTACCACTCGAAGCTGAGCGCCCTGTATTGCTGCGTTTTGATCCTTCCCTGGACCCGGTCATGCGTTTTGGGCTCTATATTGATGATAGTGATATTCTGGTTGCCAGTGCTGATTCCAATATCATCCCTACGCAGCTAAACGCCTCGTATAACCTCGACGAAGACGAACTTAAGTACATCCGCCGCTTTGCGGATGAGCAGCTCAAAAAAGACCTCGAATCTACTGCCGGCGTTGCGGCCGTCAAAATCAGTGGCGGCCTCGAAGACGAAGTACAGGTGCTGATTGACCAGGACAAAATTGCGCAACTCGGCATCACCATTGACCAGGTTGTACAAGTCCTCAATGCGGAAAATGTAAACCTTTCTGGTGGCCGGCTGGAAGAAGGCGTTCAGCAATATCTCGTCCGTACCGTTAACGAGTTTGAAAGTGTCAGCGAAATTGGCAATGTCATTATTGATAACGGCAGCCTCACCCCAATTTATCTGCGGGATGTTGCATCGGTAGACCTGAGCTACAAAGAGCGTGAAGCCATCACACGCATAGATGGTCGGGAAGCTGTTGAAGTTGCCATTTACAAAGAAGGTGGCGCCAACACCGTTGAAGTAGCACAAAATATAGAGCGCCGGCTAAATCGCATACAGGAAGAATTGCCGAGCGAAATGAAGCTCGTCAACGTCTATAACCAGTCGACCTTTATCGAAGGCGCCGTTAACGACGTTGTCAAAGCAGGTTTGATTGGGGGCCTCCTTGCCATCCTAATCCTTTACCTCTTCCTCAGGGATTTCAAGACAACAGTCATTATCTCGGTTTCGATTCCGGTTTCCATCATCGCGACCTTCAACATGATGTTTGGCAATGACCTGTCGCTCAATATCATGTCTCTGGGTGGCCTTGCCCTGGGTATTGGGCTGTTGGTGGATAACTCCATTGTGGTGTTGGAGAACATAGCCCGACATCGAGAGCTGGGTAAAAACACGATTGATTCAGCAAGAATAGGCGCCAGCGAAGTGGCACAGGCTGTTATCGCCTCCACCCTCACAACCATTGCGGTATTTTTCCCGCTGGTTTTTGTCGATGGTATCGCCGGCCAGTTATTCAAAGACCAGGCGCTCACCGTAACCTTCTCCTTGATTGCTTCGCTTGTTGTTGCCATCACCTTGATTCCGATGCTGGCCTCCTTTGGCAAAGACGGCAAAAAACATGAAATAGCACGGCCTGAACTGAAAGAACCAAGAACAGCATTTGGACGCGTCCTCAGGAAAACTCGTGTTTTCATCTTCAACACGATCCCAACCTTTATTGCATGGCTCATCATCACCGCAGCCCGCAAAACAAGTGCGTTATTCCGTTTACTTTTCTCTCCTTTTGCTAAAGGAGTGCAAAAAATGAACAATGCCCTTTCTGCCCGCTATCCTGGCTTCCTGGCCTGGGCGTTAAACAGAAAGGCGTTTGTGTTGGTTATTGCATTTGGGTTGTTTGCCGGCACCATGCTCATGGTACCCAGACTTGGGGTAGAACTCATCCCGCAGCTGTCGCAAGGAGAATTTAATGTCGAGTTCAAGCTCTCACCCGGCACGCCCCTTGAGCAAACTGATATCGTACTCAGCAACCTCCAACAGACCGCCAATACGGTCCCTGAGATCAACACAACTTTTGCTGTTGCCGGTACAGGAAACAGACTCGACGCCAACCCGGATCAGGGTGGTGAAAACTGGGGGGAAGTGCATGTTGCCTTACAGACAGACGCAGGTGAGAACGGAGAAGCCAATGCGATGGATGCGCTTCGTGACGTACTGGAAAGCGAACCCGGTGTACAGTATGAGTTCAACTACCCCACCCTGTTCACGTTCGACACCCCGGTTGAAATAGAAATCACGGGGTATGAACTCGACAAACTGAAACGCGTCTCGCAAGCCATCAAAGGCCGGCTCGACCAGTCAGATCGCTTCATCGATGTAAAATCCACCATGGAACAGGGCAACCCTGAGGTGCAGATTTACTTCGACCGCGAACGTGCAGCAGCACTCGGACTCGCCGTAAGCGACGTTGCCCGCCGGGTAGTAAGCAATGTACGCGGAGATGTTGCCACGCGTTATTCCTGGCGTGACCGTAAAATTGACGTACTGGTACGCGTCAAAGAAGAGGACCGGGCAAACATCGACCGGATCAAAGAGCTCGTTGTCAATCCAGAAAGCGAACGGCCTATTCCCTTGTCTACCGTTGCAGACGTTGTGATCGATGTAGGGCCGGGTGAAATTCGCCGTATAAGCCAGGAACGTGTAGCACTCGTTAGCGCGAACCTGAACTTCGGCGACCTGGGTTCTGCAGCTGAAGAAATCAACGAGATCCTGGATGACGTTGCCGTACCACCGGGCCTCGAAGTGAGCCTTGGTGGACAGAGCGAAGAGATGAACAACAGTTTCCGTTCTTTGCTGCTTGCCCTCGCGCTTGCCGTATTCCTCGTATACCTGATCATGGCATCACAGTTTGAATCGCTGTTGCACCCGTTTGTGATTTTCTTCAGCATCCCGCTCGCACTGATTGGCGCTGTGTGGGCGCTCTACGCAACAGGTTCTACGATCAGCGTTGTGGTGTTTATCGGATTAATATTACTTGCGGGAATTGTGGTAAACAATGCCATTGTACTGGTTGACCTGATCAACCAGCTCCGCGAAAAAGGCATGCCGAAACGCGAAGCCATTATGGAAGCCGGCCGTCTCCGCCTACGCCCCATTCTGATGACAACCCTCACTACAACACTTGGCCTGCTCCCCCTCGCATTTGGCGTTGGAGAAGGTACTGAAATTCGTGCGCCAATGGCGATCACGGTGATTGGTGGCTTGCTGGTATCTACCCTGCTTACGCTGGTTGTGATTCCGGTGATGTACATGGTGCTCGATCGCCGGCCCGATGTAAAGCCACAGCCAGAACCGGCTAAATAATAATAACCGTCTACAAAGTTTTTACACTGACGCTACACCCGGAGTAAAGCCATGCACGTTTCAGAATTCGCAATAAAGCGCCCGGTAACGACGGTTATGTCTTTCATGTCGTTTATCGTCATTGGCATCATTGCATCGCGGCTGCTCGCGCTGGAATATTTTCCATCGATTGACTTTCCCGGTGTCTTTGTACAGATCCCGTATCCAGGATCTTCCCCGGAAGAAATCGAAAAACAAGTAACGCGGCCGGCAGAAGAGGTACTTGCCACGATCAGCGGACTCAAACAAATGAGTTCAACGTCGCACGAAAACGGCGCTGACATTTTCCTGTCTTTTGATTGGGGTGAAGAAACCACAATACGCGCGCTTGAAGTCCGGGAAAAACTAGACGGTATTCGTAAGCAATGGCCCAGTGACCTCGAACGGTATTACACGTTCCAGTTTTCTACCTCAGACATGCCCATCCTGACGTTGCGTATTTCGTCTGAGCGCGACTTATCGGGTTCGTTTGAAATGCTCAACCGCAAAATCAAACGAAAACTTGAGCGGCTGGACGGGGTGTCGCAGGTCGAGCTTTACGGGGTGTATCCCAAAGAAGTGCGTATTGAGTTGGTTGCTGACCGGGTTTCGGCGCATAAAGTCAACCTTGTCGAGCTATCGAGCAGGCTTCGCGCCAGTGACTTTTCGCTTACTGCGGGAAAAATCAACGACAGCAACAAGCGCTTCATGGTCCGCCCCATGGGTGAGCTCAAAAGTATAGATGAGGTAGCAAATCTTACCATTAACGACCGTGGATTGCGGTTGCGCGATATTGCAGAGGTATCGTTCGAGGAGCCAAAACGCGAAGAAGGCCGGCACCTGGATGGCAGTTATGCCATTGGCATGAATATTACAAAGGAATCTGAAGCCAACACGGTTGCAACAGCAAAGCGCGTAGTTGATGAAGTTGAAAAGCTAAAATCAGATCCAGAGTTGGAAGGCGTCAGTATTTACTACATGGACAATTCCGCAGAAGGCATTGTGTCGTCGCTCGATAACTTGCTCATGTCGGGGCTCTTGGGCGCCTTGTTTGCCCTCATTGTCCTTTTCTTCTTCCTTCGCAGGATGTCCACTACCCTTATTGTGACACTTGCAGTCCCAATTTCGATTGTAATCACCCTCGGCGGTATTTACTTCCTCGGCCTTTCGCTGAATATCCTGTCGATGATGGGACTCATGCTAGCGGTAGGTATGCTGGTCGACAACGCGGTTGTGGTTACGGAAAGCATCCACAGGCATCAGCTTGATGACCCGGAAAACACGGTAAAAGCGACGGTTCGAGGCGTTAAAGAAGTCAGTATTGCGGTAACAGCCGGCACCATCACAACAGGCATTGTGTTTTTACCCTTTATCGTGAGCCCGGCAGATGATGTGACGCTGTTCCTCAAACACGTGTCGATCTCTATTTGTATTGCGTTGGGCATTTCGCTGATTATTTCGCAGACCATCGTGCCCCTGTTGATGGCGCGCCTGAAGCCGAAACCCAAGAAAAACAAAGTCACAATTGTCGATAAAACTGTGGTCTATTATGACCGCCTGCTTGCCTGGCTGATCAATCGTCGGTGGATTTCAGTGAGCTTGATGCTGCTCATTCTCTTTAGCGTAGCCATCCCCATTAATTTTGTAAATTCAGATTTCTTCCCTGACAATGAAGGGACAGAACGCCAGATCAGACTTTTTTATCATATCAATGGCTCTTATACCATTGAGCGGATTGAGGAAGAAGTTGACAAAGTTGAGGCGTACCTGTTTGAAAACAAAGATGATTTTGAAATAGAATCGGTTTACAGCTACTGGCGCGCCGGCTTCGCGTCATCTACAATTATGCTGAAAGACGGTGATTCTGCTGAGAAATCAGTACAGCTCATACAGGAAGAAATCCGAGAGGATCTTCCCAAAATGGCCATTGCCAATCCTTCGTTCAGCTGGCAATCTAACAATCCTGAAGAAGGCCTGCGGGTTATTCTTTCGGGCGAATCCAGTGAACGGCTGGAAGAGCTATCGCATGAGGTAGCCGGTGTCCTGTCACGTGTTGATGGGTTTATTGACGTCCGATCAGAAGCAGAAAGCGGCGAAGAAGAAGTTCAGGTGGTTGTCGACCGCGAACGCGCCCGACAGTACGGCTTCTCAACCCAGCAGATTGCGAGTACCGTATCAACAGCCATGCGCGGCTTCAACCTGCGCCGGTTCAGAACACCAGATGGCGAAGTAGACATGCGGCTTGCCTTCCAGGATGCGGATCAGGCATCAGTAAACAACCTCCGCAACCTCTCAATTCAACGGCCGGATGGCGATCCCCTCAAGCTTGCCGCCCTTGCTGATTTCAGGACTACCCGTGGCCCCCGTTCCATCCAGCGTGAAAATCGCATTACCATGATGGGCGTTAAAATTGGCCTGGATGGTATTTCAAAAGAAGATGGTACGGAACGCCTCAACCAGGTACTCGAAAACTACGATCTGCCGGCCGGCTATCAATGGGGCTTCAGTCAGCGCCGCAACGATGAAGAGAACTCGCAGCAGTTGATGATGATCAACATTCTGATGGCACTCGTGCTGATCTACTTTGTGATGGCTGCCCTCTTTGAATCGCTGATTCATCCAGCCGGCATCTGGAGCTCTATCATTTTTGCGATTGTCGGTGTCTATTGGTTCTTCCTTATAACCGGCACAACCATGCAGATCATGGCATGGATCGGTGTGCTAATCCTGATAGGGGTGGTGGTGAACAATGGCATTGTGCTCATAGACCATATAAACTTCCTGCGAGAATCAGGCTTACCGCGCAAACAGGCCATCCTCCAGGCAGGTCACGATCGCTTCCGCCCTATTGTCATGACGGCTGCGACTACCGTACTCGGCCTGATCCCGCTTTGCATTGGCAACACCCAGATTGGCGGGGATGGGCCTCCTTACTTCCCGATGGCGCGTGCTATTGTTGGCGGATTAACTTTCTCCACAGTTGTAACTTTGGTGATCCTTCCTACGATTTATATTCTACTGGATGATTTGCGTAACTGGAGCCGGCGAACCATCCACGATGCTAAATCGTAAAGGTGTGCCGGCTGCACACGTTGCACTTGGCTTACCTGCTGATGAAAGAAACTGTACCCTCTACCACAACGCACCTTACAGAAGATCCTGAAACGGCAGCTGCTTTTGTCAAACGGGGTGAGGTTGTAGCGTTTCCCACGGAGACCGTTTACGGACTCGGTGGTGCATACAACAACCCGAACGCCATTGCATCAATTTTTGCCGCCAAGTCCAGGCCGGCAGACAACCCTCTGATTGTGCACATTGCTGCACTGCATCAGCTCGACGACCTCGTCAAAACCATCCCACCGGGAGCAAATCAGCTCATTGAAGCATTTTTCCCTGGACCGCTGACCCTGATTTTCCAGCGTAATTCCACTGTACCTGACCTCGTAACAGCCGGACTAGATACAGTAGCCATCCGCATGCCCGCACACCGGCTCGCACGCACCTTTATTGATGCCTGTGATGTCCCTGTGGCAGCTCCTTCTGCCAATCGATCAGGCAGACCCAGCCCTACCTCATGGCAGGATGTCTATACGGACCTCAAAGGACGCATCCCCTGCATACTGAAAGGCGGCTTGTCAGACGTGGGCATTGAGTCGACCGTGGTTGATTGTACCTCCTCAGAACCCTTGGTACTGCGCGCAGGGGGCATCACCCTTGAGGCGCTGCAAGAAATTGCGCCAACCACCAGTTTGTACAAAGACAAAATGACCGGGCCAGCACGGAGTCCGGGCATGAAATACCGTCATTATGCCCCAAAAGCGGCGGTTTCCCTGGTTGAAGAACCAACCTACGTGCCAGCAGATCAATCGATTGCCTATATAGGCCGCACGCCGCATCCCTTCCCCGAACAACTGGGACTCCACCTGCACTGCTCAGATACTGCTGCATATGCGTATGAGTTGTTTAGATTCTTTCGTCGCAGCGACCGGGCCGGCATACAACAGGTTTTCTGTCAAACTGTAACCCGTGAAGGCCTTGGCACTGCATTGATGGATAGGCTTGAAAAAGCGGCTGCGCGATAGGCCTGAACCACATTTCCATCACGCAAAAAACAGATGCAGGTTGTTGTTTAGCCATTCCTTTTTCCTCCGATACGTCTAGTACTCATTATCCAATTAAGTACTACGGCGGACCCGGATTACGTTGAACACGGCTAAACAAAAAGATCGAGACAAAATTAACCTCGATTTGATGCGGACTTTTAGCCTCTATGCGGGCCCCGTGGTCATTTTGTACCGCTTTATCTTTCTTTATTCAGATCCCGATGCTGTTGATCCTTTGTGGATGCGCTTCAGTATTGCCGGCCTGTTTGCAACCTTTTCTGTCGGCTGCTACTACTTCCCCACAGCAATAAAAAAGTACGCAACCGCCCTATTCAGTAGCATTCAATACGCTACAACCTGTTGGCTTGCTTACCTGGCATATCTCAACAACCTATCGTCGTCGGTTACCCTCGGTTTCATCGTAGTGATTGTGACGATCTACTTTGTCTTTCATACAAAGCGAGCCCTCGCGGTATATGCCTCAGTAGTTACCGGGCTCGCCGTGCTTGTTACGTTTACAGCACCAGAGCCACAGATTGTGCCGCTCTTTTTTCTGAGCACCATCATTGTAATTGCCTTTTTCACCTACATCATCCTGCATTCACGGCTTGATGCCATGGATGAATTGGACAAAAGTGAAGCCATCATGGGGACTGTATTCCATGATAGTGGTGATGCATTTCTTGTTATCGATGCAGAAGAAGAAACCGTAATCAGCCATAACAATACTGTTTTTGAAACGCTTGAGGTGCGCACAGTTGATCAGCTACTTAGCAAACTGGCAACAATGCTCACAAATTCGGAAGCATCTCTGGAGCCACAGCCAGCGTTGCGCGCCCTCATCAGCAGCACACCACTGAGTGAGCGCATACAGCTCAATCCGGAAGACGATGGGCGCTGGATTGACGTGCACATCAAAGAACTGGACAGCAGTAACAACCGCCTGTTGTTGGTTAAGGTGTCGGATATCACGCAAGGCAAGCGCATCGATGAGTATCGCATTGCCAAAGAAGCTGCTGAAGAAGCTAACCGCTTGAAAGACAGCTTCCTGGCTACAATGAGTCACGAACTCAGAACACCCATGAATGGCGTGATAGGGATGGCCAACTTGCTCAACTACACGCAACTGGATGAAGAGCAGAGCGATTACGTGCAAACGATCCACACCAGTAGTGAAAACCTGATGAGTATCCTGAACGATATTCTGGACTTCACCCGGTTGGGATCTGGGCTTGCACAGCTAGACATTCAGCCATTCTCCCCCGTCCTGGTTATGGAAGAGGTAGCAGAGCTCTTTGCCATGGAAGCCGGCTCCAAAAAAATTGAACTTGTAGTACATCCGGATGCTGCCGGCTATTGGGAGGTTGAAGGCGACAGCAAACTGCTGTGGAAGGTGCTGATGAATGTCGTTGGCAATGCGGTCAAGTTTACACCAACAGGAGAAATCTGCATCAACCTGGAAACGAAACGCCTGCAAAACGACACACTCGAGCTTCACTTCAGCGTACAGGATACGGGCATTGGGATTCCGTCTCACGCCCTCGAAACCATTTTTGAGCACTTCAAACAAGTTGATGCTTCTTTCTCTCGTAGCTATGAAGGCATTGGCCTGGGGCTTGCCATTACGCGGCAACTGGTTGAGTTACTCGGTGGCGAAATTTGGGCAGAAAGTTTGCTGGGGAAAGGTTCGACGTTCCACTGGAAAATCCCGGTTGGGCTACCAGCCACGGCTAACCATCCCGAAGATCCGGCACAAACTGCATACTCGGTGCTTCTGCTCGATCACCGGCCGGCATCTATCCGCCGCATGGAGCAATTATTTAACCGTAAAGGAGATACGTGCTACAGCACCAACGACCCTTCCGAAGTCTATGCACGCCTCGAAAACGGCCATATGTTCGATCTGGCAATGATCGATATATTCTTACCCGGCCAGGACGCTTTTGAATTGGCCCGGGCCTTAAAGAAAAAAGCCTCCAATGCGCTTCGCGTTATCCTTCTCGCTCCTATGGGCGTAAAAACAGAATTCTCAGCGGATGTGGCTGATGCCTTGTTAACAAAACCGATCCTAGAGGACGCGTTCTACAAACGAATCGAATCGGTTATGGCTCCGATCAACCAGCCGGCGCTACAGCGTTTGCTCAACAAACGAAAACGGGCAGCTGCACTTCCCCACAAACGCGAAGTAAGCGTCCTACTCGTCGAAGACAACATCATGAATCAGCAGGTTGCCCTGAGTACGCTTGGTGTGCTCGGTTACCGTGCTGATGTGGCAGACAATGGCCAACATGCCCTCGAGCAGATGGCGAAAAAGAGCTACGACCTGATTTTTATGGATTTGCAAATGCCGCTCATGGATGGCCTTGAGGCCACACGGCAAATCAGGACAACGTATATCGAAAAGCCTCCCTATATCATTGCCCTGACCGCCAACGCACTGGCTTCAGATTACGAGCAATGTATGGCGGTGGGGATGAATGACTTTCTCTCAAAGCCCATCAACATAAAAGAACTTAAAGCCAAACTGGACGATTTCGACACGCACCTCGTGGCGGCTTTGCCAAATCCTAACGAATAACCAGCATTTGCCGGACTTGACTTCCCGCTTCAGTTTGTAGACGGTAAATATATACCCCAGCGTTTAACGCCTCCGTAACGTACGTAACCGTATGTTCGCCGGCGCCATACGTACCATGGGCCAACTGCGCCACTTCGCGTCCCAGCATGTCAAATACAGTGAGCGAGACAGTCTGGGCAACTGGCAACAAAAACTTGATGGCCGTCTGGTTAGCAACCGGGTTCGGGTAGTTTTGATCAAGGGATGCAACCCGTTGAGGCAAGCCGGTATCTGTCCCAACGGTATGAAATTCAACGCCCGTGCCCTGCACCTGCGGACTGCCGTTGCCCGTTGCAATAATCCAGTCTTCAAATGAATCCGTATCCAGCGCAAACGATGCCCTGACGAGCGACTCCCCCCTTCTTGCATTCGGTTCGAGGTCACTGTTCCACAGCGCCGGCACCCCCTTGCTTGCGCCCCCTTCCCATGCAACCTCATCCATAACCTCATCTGCAGGATTACGCAAAAGCAATGCATCTCCCGAATTATTCAAGGGTGGGATATTGTCGTACAGATCAGCGCCATACCCATAAAGCGCCACAAAAGCATTTGCATCGTTGGCTACTGTAAAATACGTACCCGCTTGCATCACATGGCTTTCTGGGAAAGTGTATGTAAATCCGTCGCCGTTGTTGTCTACCAGCGACCAGCCGGCAAGGTCAACGGCTCCTGTGCCGTTGTTGTATAGTTCGACCCACTCTTCGTCGGCGTCCGTGCCTGGCGTGTCATAAAAAATCTCGCTAAACATCAGGACGGGCGCAGATGCTACAGAAGAATCAGTATAGCTTACAAAATCAGCGTATACAGGCAGATGGTCCGACGCATCATGCAGGGCCTGTGCCATGTCGTCACTGACAACCAGGTTGGGGCCATCTGTGATCGCTTTGTTGAAGTGCTGTCCGTCGTTGCCATACACGGTATAGCTGCCGGCTTTGAAGGCGATTTTCTCTGTATCGAACACATGCTGACTGCCAAGAATGAAATCGAACCGGTCATCCATACCACCCGACGCCCCACCTCCAATAGCGATAGCGCGCGGGCTCTGGGAATGCACGGCTGCAAAAGCCGGATTGTTACGCCAGCGACCAATAAGCGCCGGCTCAACCAGATCGACCAACTGTCCTGTACTATCACTGCCTATTCGCGTCAGCAGCTGATATGCAGCCTCGTTATCCTCTCCGATATTCAAGTCGCCGGCAACAATGAACTCAACACTATCAGGCAAACTATTCAAGTGCATCCGCAGGATCTCTGCTTCGTCGTAGCGGAGGTTTTCGTTCCAGGGGCCATCACCGGCTTTCAAGTGCGCACTGTAGAGGTTAAACGTATTGCCGGCAACTTCCACAGTGTACTCAGAGAACTCGCGGAGTGCGGTATCCACGGTATCCTGGGATATAAAACGAACGCGATCCTTTCTATAGAAGAGCGCATTGTCGGTATCTGCACCATTAATGAATGGCGCGTTTGCGAACAACGTGTCTGAAGCATTGAGCGCGGAAAGCAACAGCGCAACACCGTCCGTATTTACCATCTCCTGAGTAAGGAGAATATCCGGCTGTACTTCAGCAAAAATCGTAGCCAAAGCCTGCTGCCTTTCCTGGTCGTTGTCAGACAACCGGAGCACATTGTACGTCACCACCCGAAACGGAACAGGCTGCGCGTGTAATTCAAGGGATGTCCAGGCACAACAGCATACGAACAAAACAAAAAACCATTTCCGGGAAGCAATCAACATCAAGCTTTTAGGGTGATCTGGCAAAGAGTGAGCGTGCGCAATTTTGCAAAGGGCCGAGATGTGGTGATTGGCACAGATGCTTATACATATATAAATAATTTATAACGTCTTAAAGCTAATTGCGAGAAGGATTTGATAAATACGACATTGTGCACAAAACCTTAACAGACTGAAATGAATTGGAGTCTGACGAGCAACTTTCTTGCTGGATGATAATCTTACCGAAGTCCGATACCGCTCACCAAACTGATGGCCAATTACGTGTTCAAATCTTTATGTATAGCATCCCTCCTGCTCCTCTGCTCGTGTTCATCCGGCTCAAAGTTGCTGGCTGACCAGTTGGTCGGACAATGGCAGATGGCACAGATCGTACAGGACGGCACAAATGATGTAAGTGCGGAGCACAACCCGGAAAATAACCGGTTCATTCTGTTCAACGCCGACCAAACCTTTGAGAGTGGTGGTGATCCGTATGGCAAAAACACAGGCACCTGGCGGATGGACGAAACGTCGCGCGAGCTATTTCTCAACAGCGACGCCGGCGCAGAAGACGACAGCTACTGGATCGTTTCAATCGATGGCCGCACTATGAACTGGCAAGGAGCAAGATTTGAGTTCAACAAAAGATTTTTGATAACGCACACGCGTACTGAAAACTAGCACCCCATTCACCTGGTATCGGGATTAACAGCTTTGCGGCTGGGTTGCAGTCAATTCTACATCCCCGTACGATACCAGTTCACCTACACCGTCAAAGATAAACACGCGGTGCAAGCCATTTTCTGTGAGCAAAGAAGAGTTGAACTGGAAAACATAGTCTCCAGGAGAGCTGGCATCGATTACCGTATCGAGGAACAGAAACGTGTTGCCATTGCCAAACGAACGAAGTGAAAGGCTACCGCGTACCCGATCAAATTGCAGCACCCGGATGTTGATGGTTACCAGTGTACTGCTGGCCGGATTTGGCGTAGCGCCCCGCTCAACAAGCACAATGCCGTTGTAAACCGGCGAAGTACGCCAATCATCTTCATCTTCAGAGCAGATGGTACCGCCAAAACTGTTATCGAGGATGCGCGTAATGCCAGCTGCCGGCGCGCCGGCGGCTGAAACAAAGTCGTCCTGCTGCTGCTGGGCATCACAACCAGCATTGAATACAGCAAACAGAACAGCAACACAACAAAGGATGGGAAAAGCGACAGAACGTTTCAAGGCTGGGTATGAATTGTTGTTTTTGCGGGATATATTTTGCACTTCTTTGACCGCCATTGTCGCCGCTTTGTTCTCAGGTAAAGCTGCGCGACACAACTGGCATAACCTCCTCATATTGTAGAGCAGTTGAAAGACCTATACATCGGTGTTGATATTGGCACGTCGAGCACCAAGGTGATCGCTACCGACGCCAACCTACAGGCTGTATACACCGCCGGCCGGCCCTATCCCCTGCTCACGCCACAACCGGGCTATGCTGAGCAAGAAGCTGCAACCATCGTTGCGGCTATCTTCGATGGACTCAAAGAAGTCATTACAGCCTGTGCTTCCCGCGGTACAATCCGGGCCGTTAGCCTGAGCAGCGCAATGCATGGCCTGCTGCTGCTCGACCACCACAACCAACCAATCTCACCCCTGGTTACGTGGGCTGACAAGCGTAGCAAAGCCCAGGCCGCCGCATTTCAGCACACAGCGGCCGGCAAAGACATCTATTACCATACAGGCACACCCGTCCACCCAATGGCACCCCTGAGCAAGCTCCGGTGGTTTCAGCAACATGAACCTGCGTTGATGCAGCAAGCGGCTAAAGTTGTGGGCATGAAGGCGTACTTCATTTTCCTTGCAACGGGCGCTTTGCTTACGGATCACTCCATCGCATCCGCAACAGGATTGTTTGATCTGGAAAGCCGCACCTGGTACGCGCCAGCCCTCGACGCGGCCGGCATCTCAACCAACCAATTGCCTGAGCCCGTTTCAACAACAACCACACTCCCGCCCCTTAAGCCTGAAATTGCGCAGCAGTTGGCGATCGATCCTTCTATCCCCTGGATTATCGGTGCAAGCGATGGGTGCCTGGCGAACCTGGGTGTTGCTGCTGACACGCCGGCAAAAGCAGCCTTAACCATTGGCACGAGCGGCGCCATCCGCGTGACCACACACGAGCCGCGGGTAGACCAGAAGCGCCGCCTCTTCACCTATATCCTTGATGATCAGCGGTACATTGTTGGCGGTTCAATAAACAATGGCGGCATTATGCTGCAGTGGTTCAAAGATCACCTGATGGGCCAGCCCGACAGCCTCCATGAGCAATTGGCTGCCACCGCTACAATTCCTCCGGGAAGCGATGGGTTGCTTTGTCTTCCCTACCTGCTCGGTGAGCGCGCCCCCAATTGGAATAGCTACGACCGGGGCGTATTCTTCGGTGTACACTACCAGCATACGGGCGCCCATTTTTTGAATGCCATGCTCGAAGGGATCGCCTTTACGTTGCGTAACATCGGGGAAGCCATTACAGACACATGTGGACCTTTCGATATCCTGCTTGCTAATGGCGGCCTGCTGCGTTCTCCAGAATGGCTGCAAATCATTGCAAATGTGTTTGGTAAACGCGTGGTCAAAACACCCGGAGACGATGCTTCCGCCATCGGCGCAATTATCCTGGCAATGGAAACGCTTGGAACAGAGACCATCAACCGAGACTTTGATGAGGAGGCAGCCGGCAACAGCTTGCTGCCAGCAACGGAGGCGCACGCACAATACGATGCGCTTGTGCCCCTGTTTAACGATTTATACCACAAATTGCAGGCAGATTTTGTCCGCCTGCCGACGCGTTGAGCCAACCGATCTTCTCTGCATCCAACTTAAGTGTCTACTTACAGGGCACCCGCATTCTGGATGACTTGCAGTTCACCTTGCAAGCGGGCCAGTTGATTGGAATTATTGGCCCAAACGGTAGCGGCAAAACTACGCTGCTTCGCGCCATAAGCGGACTCCTTCCCTACGAGGGAACGCTTGCTTTTAAAGGAGAAGCCGTAGCCGACTGGGATACCAGAAAACGCGCGCAGGCAATGGCTGTACTGCCCCAGGTATCCAGCATCACCTTTGATTTCCGCGTGCGTGATTATGTGACGCTCGGCCGGCTCCCGCACAAAGGCTGGCTTGAAAACGAAAACAAAGACGACCTAAGCCAGGTCGATGCGGTATTGGAGATGCTCGATCTGGTTGGCCTTGCAGATCGTACCCTGCCCTCCCTGAGCGGCGGAGAACGGCAACGGGTGCTGCTCGCACAGGCCCTTGTTCAGGAAACAGAAACCCTCCTGCTGGATGAACCAACCTCTCACCTGGACGTGTACCACCAGTTTGACTTGCTCAAGCGTCTTCGGGGCCTCGTTACAGCAGGCAAAACCGTTGTTGTGGTCTTTCACGATCTAACCATGGCTGCGCGCTTTACAGATACCTTGTTGGCCTTAAAAGACGGCCGGCTCGTAGCTGCTGGTGCAACGCGTGAAGTACTGACGACACAACTCATTCAGGATCTGTTTGGGATGGCAACCACGCTTACCTATCCCGAGCATGCCCCGCCCCAAATTCAGTTTATCGATCAGATATGAAAATATATACCCGTACCGGTGACAAAGGCACAACAGGATTGTTTGGCGGTGGACGCGTAAACAAAGACCACCTTCGTATCGAAGCCTACGGCACGGTCGACGAAACCAACTCGGTGATTGGCATCGCGCGCGGCCAGCTCCCCGAAGCCGGCCACGAACGCATTGCGCAAATGCTACACAGGATTCAGAGCGAGCTGTTTGTGCTCGGCGCAGACCTGGCCACGCCGACTGATGCAAAAGTGCAGGTACCCAGAATTGAACCGGGGCACGTAGCAACCCTGGAAGCAGAAATTGATATGCTGACCGACGAATTACCACCGCTCAAACATTTCATTCTGCCCGGTGGTGCTGCGGCTGCATCAACGATTCACCTTGCACGGACGGTTTGCCGGCGCGCCGAGCGGCGCACGGTTGCTTTGCAACTTCAGGAATCGCTTAATGAAGAAGCCGCCGTTTATCTGAATCGGCTCTCGGATTTACTCTTTGTGATGGCCCGTTGGCTCAATAAGCAGGCCGGCATTTCAGAAGAAGCCTGGAAGCCGGCGTGACATTTAGTTTGGAATAGCTTATCTTTGGCCTTCTCGTAGCGTATTGATAATACTGGCTTTAGCCAAAAGCGTCACCCGCTTTAAGCTGAAGTCGACATCTACGTCAATACGTCCCGCTCACAAAAAGCAGGCAAGATCGTTTTATCATAGAGCACCACCCACCTGCCCTCTGACTTAAAACTCGCTTCCCATAATGCGCATTCGTACCCGTCTGGCCCTCAGGGTGTCGCTCTTTGCCCTCTTTATTTCAGGCTTTCTCATTTTCAAGCCGGCGCCACAGGCATCTGTCGACTCAGGCATGCTTCCCTCGTCTGGACTCATCACCCTACCCGAAACCCCTGAACCCGCTCCTGTTGTTATCTACGACGAATTTGATTTCAGAGAAGACGCTTTTGATACGCAAACCTTTACTGTAAAGCGTAACCAGACCTTTTCGGACATGTTGTCTCCGTTTGGCATCTCTGGCAAAACCGTGCACGACCTCGCGGCCATGGCCAAACCGATGATGGACATCCGCAAAATCCGAGCGGGTAATTCCTACCGCATTTATGATGCACCTGAAACCGAAGCGCCGGCTGACTTCCTTGTCTATCAGCGCAATCCGGTAGACTATATCGTTTTCGACCTCCAGGATTCACTCAACGTCTTCACCGGCGAACGGCCTGTGGTGAAGAAAGAGCGTCATGCACGTGGCGAAATCACCAGCTCGCTGTATGTCACGCTAACCGAGCAAGACGTCAACCCGATGCTTGCCATCGAACTGTCTGAGGTATTTGCCTGGCAGGTGGATTTCTACAGAATCATGAAAGGCGACCACTTCAGCGTCGTTTACGAAGAAGAATTTGTGGGCGATAAATCGATTGGCGTAGCTGACGTCAAAGCGGCCAAGTTCCACCACAACGGCGAAGATTATTACGCGTTTCCTTACGAAGTGGATGGCCGGCTCGAGTATTACGATGAAAACGGAAACAGCCTCCGCCGGCCGTTTCTACGGGCCCCGCTCCGGTATTCGCGCATCAGCAGCCGGTACTCACTCAGGAGATTTCACCCCGTCCAGAAGCGTTATAAAGCACACCTCGGTACCGACTATGCCGCACCAACGGGCACGCCTGTCCACGCAACAGCTGACGGGGTAGTTACGGAAGCCGGCTATTCGAAATACAATGGGCGCTACGTGAAAGTCCGCCACAACAGCACCTACACCACCCAGTACCTGCATTTCTCAAAAATCGAGAAAGGCGTTAAGTCTGGCGTCAAGGTAAAACAGGGCGATGTGATTGGGTATGTTGGGAGTACCGGCCTCGCCACTGGCCCACACCTCTGCTACCGTTTCTGGAAAAATGGCAAACAGGTTGATGCCCTTCGCGAGAAGCTGCCAACAACCGTAGAGCCCATCAAAGACGAGTTAAGGGCTGAGTTTGAAGCGGTAATGACGACCTTGAAGCCGGCGCTGGATTAAACGAAAATCGGCATTCTTGCGAATTAAGGGTTGTGTTTATTGCTGATTTTCGAGTGCCGAATGCCGATTGGTTTTCTTTCTTTTGCAATAGACGCACACGAAAGCTTGACTATCGGTGCCGTAAGAGTACAAACCAAGAAAAAGCTGGATCTTGCTTCCAACCATTAATTCACATCATTCGACAATCGGCATTCGACAATCGGCATTCGACAATCGGCATTCGACAATCGGCATTCGACAATCGGCATTCGACAATCGGCATTCGACATTCGACAATCGGCATTCGACAATCGGCATTCGACAACCATCTCCCCTATCTGGTCCATGCAAATACACAGGTATCTCGAAGTGAACCATCCATATGGCGGGCGTGATTGCGTAGCGTCCCCTCATGGTTAAAACCGAGGCGTTCGGGTACAGCTTTGCTTCGCGCGTTATCGGCGCTCATTCTGATTTCAACCCGGTTCATATTGAGTTCTTCAGCGGCATAGCGGGTAATTTCTCGGACGGCCTCTGTCATGTAGCCCTTGCCGGTGTACAGTGTACAAAGCCAGTATCCTATTTCAACGCTCGGCACGGCCCAGTCTATGTCGTGCATCCCGCTGCATCCAATTAGCGTCTCCGTACCCTTCAGGAAGATATGCAGGCGATGATCAGTGCCTGCTGAAAAAGCAGTCACCGCATTGTTGCAGCTCTCCACGGAGTCTTCCAGGGTAGGCACTGACTTCGCCCAGGGCATCCAGACGCGAAGCTCTTCCAAACTTTTAGCAATGGCCTCCCGCAATGTGGCAGCATCTCCTTGCTGTGGTGCCCGGATAAGCAGGCGTTCTGTTTCGAGTGCAAGCGTTATGGGTATTTCCTGATTCATCATGGGATCAATGACATAACACCTGTTCGGGTTTGGCCACCAGCTTCCAGGCGGTACAGATAGACACCGGAGGTAAGTCTTTTGTCATTAAATGTTGTTTGATGCGCCCCGGCAGATACCGTACGATTGACCAGTACGCGTACCTCGCGCCCCATTACATCATACACTACCAGACAGACGGCATCTGCTTATGGCAAAGTGTAGCTTATAGTCGTTGTTGTACGAAACGGATTCGGGTAGTTGCGCGACAGCTCAAATGCATCGAGATCCGCAATCCTCCAGCAGCAATCAAAGAATTTTAAAACCTTCAACCTGCAACCCTAAACCAGTAACCGTAAATCCTCAACCTGCGCTATAGCATACGCCGGCCCTTCGCCCTTCCCTATCCAGATGCCTGCAATGCCGGCTGCTTCTGCGCCACCGATATCGCGGCGGGCGCTATCACCAACCATAACACACGCAGATTTGGATACGCCAAGCGCTTCGATTGCTCGAAGAAAAGGCTTTGCAGACGGTTTAACGGATCCGATATCTGAAGAATATATCTGAACGTCAAACAAGTCCAGTACGCCGGCGCGTTCAAGCTCAATAATCCACAGCGATTTTTCGGACCAGATGTCGGCAACCACAGCAAGTTGATGGGTTTGCGCGAGTTGATGCAATACGTCTGCGTAGCTTTCGGGTATGTGGCCCAATTCATGCAGCGCAATAGTTTCTGCAATACGATCCAACTCCGTTAGATCAAAGGCTGTAGTTTCAGGCAATATCCCGAGTACTGCTTTTACCGTTGGGAATTGATTGTGCCAAACGGGATCAGGGTAGCGAATCTCCATATAGGCCAAACACGCTTCAATGGCCGTGCGAAGCGCCTCAGGTGTGAGCGCGCCGCCCCATTGTCGGTAGGTTGCGTGGTAGTCTTCTGCCGGCCCAAAACGGTCTTCGTTGAACATGAACGTACTGTTCATGTCGAGGAGAAGCGTTGTAAATTGGTCGATGATCCGCAATACTGTCTTGTCTGCGGATGCCGGCATCTACTGCCCTTCTTCGTCTCTGCGTACCGCTTCTGCCGGCACTTTCAAGCCAGGGTCGTCGGGGATTTCCGGCATCCAGATGGTTTCTTCTATCTTCTTCGAGACAAAGAATACGTCAAACATTGTCGTATCGGAAATGATCAGCGAATCGTTGCGTACGACATAAAGCATATCATATGCGTTCACCGTGTCGGGCTGCGCCGGCGGTGGTGGTGTGTAGCGCAGTGATTGCTCGTCAAAATCCCACATCTGAAAAGAGAACGCTTCATCATCACGCTCAAACAAAATGCTGATTGGCTGCTCGAGGTAGTTACGCTCCAGGGTGCGCAGTAAATCGTAAAGAATGGCTTGCTCGGCTTTTTTCTCGCTCGTGTTTGCCTGCGGATCCATTTCGGGATTATACACCTCAGCCGTTGCGTTGGCCCCATCATACTGGGTGTTCGCTTCCAATTGCCAGCTGTTCATCAGGTCCTGCACATCTGCCGGCAAAACCGGTGGCAGCTTGTGCGTCTCCATGGTTGGATGGACAACAACCACGTCATCCGGACCAAACCCATTGCTGGTGATGTCGATCACCTCGAGCATATCCGTGTCCTCTTCCGTGAGGATGATCAACGCGTCGAGCATGAACGTGATCAGTTGCGGCTCGTTGATTTGTACAACCGGACGCGTAACCTGGCTAAAATCTACCCGGCTGTCAGGTTGTGCCGTTGCCGGCAGCGCGAGGCAACCCAGCAAGGCAAAAGCAAACGTAAACTGGCTTAACTTTTTCATTATTGCTGCGGCTACATGGCGCGGTATCGTTCGAGGTATTTGCGGGCCTGGTCAAAGTCGCCTTCCGTGCGATAGAAGGTCGCCAACAGACCGAACAATTCTTTTTGGTCTTCAGGCGTAAGCAGGTCCAGCTCCTGCATGGCTTCCTGCGCGCGCTCTTTCGCAATTTTCACGTTGCTACGTAGCAGTTTTGCGCTTTCGAGGTATGCGCGCGGCCGGCCTTCCCATGGGAATTGTACCGCCTGCTCCAAATACTTGAGCGCCGTGCGGTTGTCTCGCTTTTCGCCAAGGAAGACCATTGCCTGGTTAAAACAAATGGTCCCAAATGTATCGAAATATCGGCTATACGTTGAATCTACCGGTGCGCCGTTATCTGTCACCACCGTACGGCGAAGTAGCTGTAGCAACCGATCTGCAGCAACGTCTCCTTTGCCCAGCTTGTACTGCACTGACGCAAGCCGCCACTCCGTCTCATCCAACGCTTTTGGGTTCTGGACGGCGCGCAAGAGCTGCTCGTATCCGCGTTCCGCTTCCGGTAACAGGTTACTTTGTTCAAGCCCGATTAGTGAGTCGCGCGCAAAGCTGGCAGAAAGGTTGCCGTTGTCCCAATTGATCCATTCCATCTCCCCTTTGATAAACGCAATTTCTTCAGCATCAGGTGCCAGCGACAACGCGCGGTCGTAGGCTGTAACTGCTGCGCCGGCATCACGTCGTAATACGTGCACGTCTGCCTGCCGGGATACGTATTGGTAGAGCAGCAGCGAATCTGCCGAAACCGGCTCATCCGTTGGCGTCAGGTCGTAAGTTTGCAAGTAGATTTCTTCTGCCCGTTCGTAGTTGTATGCCGCCTCGTTCCACTTGCTTGTCTGGTAGTAATTATTGGCTAGCGCGACGAACAAGTTGTGCTGATCAGGACGCAGGCGCGTGAGCTTCTCCAGCACATCGATCGATTCCTGGAATGCATTGGCACGGCCGAGGCGCTGCGCCTGCGCCGTGTAAACCCTTGCTAGCACAGATTGCGTTTGCAAATCGAATGGGTTGAGCTTGATGGCTTCTTCCAGCGATGTCTGGGCGCGGTTCAGCAAAGCTTCTTGCCGGCGCACAATGGTCATGCTATCCAGATCTGCCGATTGATTCAACTGAATCAGCTCTTTAAGCGGATTTACCGCCTGGTTAGCAGCGCGCAATGCGGCCTCTGCTGAAGCAGGATCAACGTTGCCAACGGAATCTTGCGACATCTCCAGATAAATCCACAAGGAATCGCTAAATGCAGAAATATCAATGCCGTCTTGCTTCTGACCAGCGGCAACTTCCTGGTCGGGGATTGACACAAAAGACGCTTGCGCAATAGAATCAGCAACAGCAGCTACAGCGCTATCAACACCGGCAGGAATAAACAACGCTTCGCTGTTGAGCGCTTCGTTTTTCAATCCACCAGAACCGGCACAGCCGGCGAGGCCTAAACAGAGGATAAATAAAAAGACAGAGGACTTCATGGCAATATCAACAACACCTGGCGGTGTATGAGCGATGTATGGGATGCAGCGTTTTGTGCGGAAACGCCGGAACAGCATCAATCAGAAAAATGGGTCAAACGCAGAAGCTATTAAATATCGTTTTTTGCGATCTCCCACCAGGAGAGGAACAGGGCGTAAAATTCTTTAGAGCGTTCGTCTGAAGCTGCGCTGCGCTTAGAATTGATCGCGGTGATGCCTTGCGCCGGCGTACGACCAACGCGGCCTTCGCGCAGGTAAGTACTCAGTTTTTGGAAACTCCGGTCGATGAGGTACGTGGCTTCGTCTGTATCTACCAGCACGATGTGCACTTCCATCAACCGCTCTTTACACATAAGAAAGAGTTCGTAGCGTTTGCCACCCAGGTCGAAGGAGGTAGCAGACGTAAGGAATGCATCCCGGTGCCGGACCAGCTTGCGGACGCCAACCGGCATTTCACCCGGATTTGCTTTCATCCATGCAATCAAATCCTGCACTTCCAGGTTCTCATAATCCGTGCCAAACGCGTCAAGTGACATCCGTTCAACATTAAAATCCGCAGATTCAGCTACAGCAGCCCGGCGGGTATTTTCGCCAACGACGTTTGTCGTGGTTGTGGATCCTGTGTTCTGACCAGGTGATACGGTACCACTCCCGCTCGCAATGGAAATCCCTCCCCCGTTATTCCCAGTCTGCGACTGCCGGTTGGCACGCCCGCGTGACGTCGGTACTGGCGCACCAAGGTTGTCCAGGCCATCGAGGCTCCCGAGTCCCTGCAAACCACCTGACGCGACTTCAATTTGTGGCGCATCGTTTTCGTTATCACGTTGGGCATTGCGGGCCGTTTCGTTGGCTGCGGCCGGCGCAAGGTCAACATCCAGCTCATCTGGAAAAAGCTGGTTGAGATCGAGCTGGTCCAGCGACTGGGTGCTGGCTTCAACAACCGTAGGCTCTACCGTTTCGGGTTCATTTTCGGGTACATCGGCATCATCCGGTGTTGATACAAATTCGGGCGTGACCACGGGCGGCGCAAAACTCGCCAGGTCTACTTCCCGAAAAATTTTGCGCGATGGCTTTTCGATGGAAAACGAGGCAAAAAGCAGACAGGCATAGCCAATTGCAACAAATACAATGGTGCTCAAAAAGGCTTTGCCTCGCTGATGGATGCCGTCTTTCCTTGGTTCTGGCAGAATCATGATGTGTAAACGCTTGTTTGCCGGCTACGCCAGCTTGTTTGCTAATTTCTGTGCCCGGGTAGGCTAAGACTCCACCGTTGGTACTGTGGGTACGGGCGGATTGAAGACCGCTTCGGTGTTGATGTTTTTCTGAATCCCGAGGCGTTCGCAGACATCCAGTACATCGACCAGCTTTTGCATCGGAGAGGCCGGCGTAGGTTCAATCAGGATATTGAGCACTTGCTGGCGCGCACTGTGCTGGGTATCCAGGGTCTGCAATACAAACTGTAGCTCCTCGGTAGAACTGATGCCCACATGAAGCTGGGTACGATCTGTAAGATCAATAACCTCGAAACGGCCATCTGATCCAATCGTTACCCCAAGGTGCACCTGGTCATCCTTTTGTTCGGGATCAGCCGGCTCGTCTGATTTGCCCGGTAAAGTCACCTGGGAAATCACCGTAATATCACTGATCATCAGAAAACCAAAGAGAATGATGAGCCCGAGATCAATAAATCTTAATAAGTAGCCTCGACGACGCATGTAGTCTCAAGTCTGGATAATGAATAGGGAGCGTAAGAATCAGGAGTCCTGCATTTTCAACTCAACTTCCAATGCTTTTGCAAGGCCGAGTTCATCACATAGCGCTGCAACGGCAAATGCGTCTTTAGCAGAAGCATCTCTGCTGCTACGGATACGCACTTTGAGTGGCACATCGCCAAATGCTTGTTTGGTTGCTACGAGGTGATCTCTCAGCAAGTCAACTGAAGTAATCAGGACTGATTCGTCTTCAATGAGATAATTGCCTTCGGGTAAAACGCCGATGAATACCACTTCTTCGGTGTCCATCGAAACAGGCGCTGTTTCCGTACTTTCGGGCAGGTTGACTTCTGTATCCTGGAGGTTCGATATACTGATAAATCCAAAGAGGAGAATCAATACAACGTCTACAAAACGCAGAATGAATCCAGATGCGCGCATGGTATAGTAAATTGCAGTGAATGGGGACAATTTGCCGGCGAACAGCACTTGCTTATGGCGCCCTGTGCCGGCAACG
>JBCCIM010000030.1 GCA_039111535.1 Bacteroidota bacterium
GGCAAAGTCAGGCCGTCTCTGTTGCTGTACCCCAGGGCACCCGTAAATTTGAAAGCCCCTTTTGTATAGAGATGGGTAAAGTTGAGGTTGGTTGTAGAAGCCTCGCCAAACTGCCCGCCAATTTCGGTCTGGCTCCCATCATAGTCGATCGCCCGTGTGGTAATGTTTATGGCACCACCTAGCACGTTGGTGCCATAGAGCACCGATGGAACGCCTTTGGTAACGGTAATACCGCCGATTACATTGGCCGGCACAAGATCCAAATTCATCCGGTTATCCCAGGGCACGTTCAGGAGCGCACCATTGAAATAAAGCCCAACCTGGCGCTCGCCCGCATTGCGGAGGTAGATCAGCGACTCGCCCCTTGAGTTTGTTTGGATGTGTGCTGCAGGAATAAGCCGGCCCAGATCACTGAATGACGTAGCGTTCACACGTGCAATTTCAGCCAGGGTAACGCGTTGCACCGTGTTCGTCTCTGCCTCAAATACACTACCATCACTGACCACTATCTCGGCCAGGTCATAGTACATGAGGGAATCCTGTTTTACCTCGGGATCGTCTTGCGCCTGGGCCAACGTAACTGGACCGGCAAACACACAAATCAGGGTAAAAACGAACAATTTATAGAGAATCGCAGACCGTTCCGCCCGCTCTTTATGACACATTATCATTCAATTTCCAATCCTTTTCCACACAAACGAAACGAGAAGCCCAAATATTA
Source organism: Bacteroidota bacterium (assembly GCA_039111535.1). NCBI lineage: Bacteria > Pseudomonadati > Bacteroidota > Bacteroidota bacterium. Next base: position 722 of record JBCCIM010000030.1, read on the forward strand.
CAGAAAACCTTGTGCCAGAATTTAAGGGGCGCTATCTGGCCTTTTCATTACGATACGTACAAGGGAGACATTATTACTCTGTCAGGGCATGCGGTTTCCTGATCCAGTACACATATAACAAAAAAGCCGGAAAGCTCCGGCTTTTTTGTTCACAAATTTCACTGGCAAGCCATTTATACTTGCAGGCCAGTCAGCAGCACGATCAGGAGCCGGCCCGCACAGCCAGTGCCTCACTGATAGATTTCTGTGCAAGCGCAAATCGGATTTGCTCGTAGAATGGCGGCGCAATCTGGTATCGACCCTGCTCGGCATCAACCATGGCAACCATGCCTGCCGACGGCAGCAAGCTGGATGCAAACTGATTGTATTGCTTGTGCATGCTAAGCTGCTCTGCCGTGATATACCCTAAAGCGCGGTTCAGATTACGGTACGATGTACTGAGCTTACCGAGCATCCCCGTTTTAACCTCAAGCGTGGCCGCAAGGTCACCGTGTGCGGTAACCATGTCAGCGTGGCGTGCAAGCAGCATTTCATACTGCGATACCGCTGTATTGAGATCACTATCAGAGGCCGCAGCACGCTGCAGGGTTTCGAGTTCCGCTTTCGCCTTGTCGAGTGTCTGAGCAAATTGTGTGTTGATGGTTGCAACACGATCAAACGATGCCTGCTCAGCACCATAATCGCCGTAGGTACGGCAGCCGGCCAGCATCAAAAACAAGACAACAACAATGAGGTGACTAGAAAGCTTATTATACATCACAATAAATCTATTTATACCTGAAAAGGTGCCCAGAGGTACGTATGCCCATCATATGGAAGAACAACCGCATCGTTTCTTCCTGGCGACAACTTCAGGATTAATTCAAATGTTAAATAATGGTATTATCGTCCAGTCGCGCGTTTTTCGTAATTACGATGATACCATCTCGGATAAACACGTTCTCACCGTCGCCTCCTTCCTGCACGTGGTCTTTATTGAAGATTTTACAATCCCGACCAATGCTGACGTTCCGGTCAATGATTGCACCTTCCACATACGACCCTTCGCCAATGCCCGGATTATCGGGCCCCTGACTTGGTTCTCTTAGACCAGAATCGTGCCAGTGAAAGTAATCCGCCCCCATCATCACCGTCTTTTTCACAACAGCATTTCGGCCAATGTATGAGCGGATACCTATGACAGAGTCTTCCACTTCGCTATCTACAATAACGCTGGCTTCTGCAATGATAGAATTACGCACTACAGAATTGCTGATTTTTGCGTGTGGCAACGTGCGAACCGTTGTATAAATCGGCGCTTTCGGATTGTAGACATTAAAAGGTGGCCGGGGCTGTGTCAGCATGATGTTAGCATCATAAAACGACTTAATTGTACCGATATCGCTCCAATAGTCAGCAAAGGGATAGCTCACAACGTGGCAATCCTTGATTGCGGCAGGTATGATCTCGCGCCCAAAATCGTGCATCCCAACGTTTTCGGCCAGCATGCTGTTTAGCAGCTCTTTGCTGAAGATATAAATCCCCATAGAAGCGAGATACACACGCCCTTGCGCCTCCAGCGATGCTTCTACCGGGCTCGCTTTATCGTGTAGTTCCTCCAGCGATGGTTTCTCGTAGAACTCGGTAATTTTTTCCTTGTCGTCCGTTTTAAGAATACCAAACCCGGGGGCATCTTCAGCTGTTACCGGGATCGTTGCAATGGTGATGTCGGCATTAAGTGCCTTATGGTGTTCGAACATTTTAGCATAGTTCATGCTGTAAAGTTGATCACCAGAAAGGATAAGCACGTGGGAGTGGCGGTGTCCCTGGATGTGCATCATCACGCGACGCACTGCGTCGGCTGTGCCCTGAAACCAATCTTTCGATATTGGAGTCTGCTCAGCGGCCAGTACGTTTACAAAGCCAGACCCGAAGCGATCAAATCGGTACGCGCGTTGCACATGTTTATTTAAACTTGCCGAGTTAAACTGCGTAAGAACAAAAATACGGTTGATATTGGAGTTTATGCAGTTCGAGATCGGGATATCGATAAGGCGATATCTGCCGGCAAGGGGAACGGCAGGCTTGGAGCGACGGTAAGTCAAGGGATGCAGACGCGACCCGGCGCCGCCACCCAATATCACAGAGATTAATTCGTTCATGTATGCGGGGGCCTTTAGGCGGGAAAATTATGACTAAAAGTCAGGGCGGATAGTCAGTGCGAAAAACTTGGAGCAACTCCCGTAGTATAGCTATTAGAGAATAGTTTTAAAACTGAAATTTGAATTAACCGAAAGACGTTCAATCATTACGTACGTCTGTACTCAATCTGGCTAAAAAAACCGGCCTCATTTTACCATGAGCGAGCATAGTTTACAGTTACTTCAGCGTATCCAGGCACGTTTGCAGGCAACCGCACGCCGCCGCTCTTTTATCGATATGACGTTCGGCCTGGTGGTGCTGGTTGGCATATTGGCGGCCCTCTGGTTGCTGGTAACCTCTATCGAAGCCGGCTTCTGGATGGGCGTCGGAGCACGCAAAATAGCCTTTTGGTTGGTCATCGCGACGGCCGTCGGGATGCTTGTCTGGTTGGTCGTCCGACCACTCCTTAAAATGACAGGTGTTGTCCCGGGTCCTTCTACACACAGTATCGCGGAAGATGTCGGCAAACATTTTCCCCAAATCTCAGATAAACTAACGAATCTGCTGCACCTTGCAGAAGGCAAACGCAGCGCGGCACCTGATCACCTTGTTGATCACGCGGTGCAGTCACTTAGCCGGGATGTAAACCACGTGGCGTTCGAAGAGATGGAGACGTTCCAGCGCACCCAGCGCGTATCGAGGCTTGCCTCCCTGCCCATCCTTGGCCTCCTGATTTTTCTGATTGCTGCGCCGGGTACGTTCCGGAATGCATCGGTTCGCCTCCTCTCCCCTGCAACTGAATTTGAGCGGCCGGCGCCCTTTCAGTTCAACGTGACACCAGGCAATGTGGAATTGATTCGTGGTGATTCGCTCACATTGGGCATTGCGCTCTCAGGCACAGGCCTTCCCAGCCAGATTACCCTTGAAATCCAGTACGAAGACGAAGACAAAATTGTCCGCGAAGAGCTCCTTGCTGATGAGCAAGGTTTGTTTGGCAAAACATTTGTCAATGTGCGGCGCTCATTCCAGTATCGACTGGTCTCAGGAAGCGTTAGCACCCGACAATATGCAGTCTCTATTGTTGAACGTCCAATTATCCGCTCGCTCCAGGTAGCACTGGACTTCCCACGATACACTAGAATTCCTGCGCAACGCCTTGAGCGCAACGTGGGTGATGTGCAGGCATTGGCAGGTACGCGCGTTTCCCTGGATGTTGGCATTGGTGGGCGCAACATTAGCGAGGCCCTTATCAGGCAAAACGATGGCACGGTTGACACGCTCAACATAGCCGGCAACCAGGCTGTAGGCAATTTCACACTGCGCAAAGAAGGGTTTTACCAGATTGTATTACGCGACGAAACGGGCATCGAAAACAGCACCCCGATCAAGTATACGCTCAAGGTACTGCCTGATGCATACCCTACCGTTGTCATTCTTGAGCCGGCGCCGCTAGCCGAACTGAATGAATCGCTACAGGCCTTTATCCGCAGCAGAATCACCGACGATTTTGGCTTTGCCACACTCCGTTTGTACTACAGGTTATCGGAAAGCCGGTTTGGAGAGACGATGCAAGATTTTGAACGCATCGACCTGCCCCTGCAAAACCGCACCTCGCTCGATCAAGAAATAAATTTCAACTGGATCATCCGGGAGCAGACCGAACTTGACCTGGTCCCTGGAGACGTGGTTGAGTACTATGTGGCTGTCCGCGACAACGACAGTTATGCCGGCTACAAATCAGCGCAAAGCGCCATCCATCAACTGCGCTTGCCCTCCCTGGCTGAGCAGTACAAAGAGCTCGAATCCAAAGAAGATGACGCGCAGGATGAAATGGAGGAGCTCTTGCGAGAAACGCAGGAAGTAAAAGAGCAATTTGAAGAACTGCGAGACGAGCTCAGAAACAAGCAAGAAAGCGACTGGGAAGACCAGCGGCAACTCGAGCAACTCAAAGAAAAACAGGCAGAGCTGGAAAGTAAAGTAGAAGAACTGTCTGACAGCTTCGAGTCGATGACGGAGCAGATGGAAGAGAATAACCTGGCTTCCGATGAAACGATGGAGATGTACCAGGAAATGCAGCAGGTACTTGAAGAAATTAACTCCCCTGAGTTAATGGAAGCCCTGAACCAGTTGCAAGACGCCATGCAAGAACTCGATCTCGAGCAGATGCAAGAATCGTTGAACAATTTTGAATTCAGCGAAGAACAGTACCAGCAGCGGCTTGAGCGCACCCTTGATTTATTCAAGCAGTTGCGTGTACAGCAAGACCTCGAAGAAGTAGCCAAACGCGCGGAAGACCTCGCTGAGCAGCAAGAGAAACTGCAGGAAGAAACCGAAAAGCTGAAAGACGAAAGCAGTGAAGAAGGTGAACAGCAGGAAGGTGAACAGCAAGAAGGCGAACAGCAAGAAGGTGAACAGCAGGAAGGTGAACAGCAAGAAGGCGAGCAGCAAGAAGGTGAACAGCAAGAAGGCGAGCAGCAAGAAGGCGAGCAGCAAGAAGGCGAGCAGCAAGAAGGCGAGCAGCAAGAAGGCGAGCAGCAAGAAGGCGAGCAGCAAGAAGGTGAGTCGCCTCAAAACGAGCAGCTAGCAAAAAAACAGGAGCTGTCAAAAGAGGAAATGCAGCAACTGGAGCAGAAGATGCAGGAGATCATGGAGAAGATGCAGGATGTTCAGAATGCCCCATCTGAACAAATGGAGCAGTTGAACGAGCAGGTAGAAGACCAGGAAATTCCGGAGCAGATGCAGGAAAACGCAGAGCAGCTCCGCGAAAACCAGCTTGATGAGGCGCAGCAACAGCAGCAGCAAATGCAGCAGCAGCTCCAGCAAATGCAGCAGCAGCTCCAGCAAATGCAGCAGAACATGCAGGGCGCGCAAATGCAGATCAACCTCGCCGGCCTTCGTCGGGCGTTGAGTGACATCCTGACCCTTTCTCAACTCCAGGAAGACTTGCGCGAAGACGTGCGCGGCCTGGCTGCAGATAGCCCGGTCATGCGTGAAAACGCGCAACTTCAGGTAGAATTGAGTGAAGGACTGAGTGTGGTTAGTGATACGCTGCAGAAGCTGTCAGCCAAAATCCCGCAAATGAGTCGAGAAGTCCAGCAGCATGCCGGCGACGCGTTGCGTGAAATGGGTTCATCCGTAGAAGCCATGACGGATCGCGTACCGACCCGGGCCAGTGGCCATCAAAAAGAATCGATGATGCACTTGAACGAGTTGGCGCTATTGCTGTCCGACTTGCTCAATGAAATGATGAACAGCCAGGGCAGCGGCGGTGGCGGTATGTCGATGCAGCAGATGATTCAGCAGATGCAGCAAGCTGCCGGCCAGCAGCAACAGCTGAACCAGCAGATTCAGCAAATGCTAAACGAAATGCAGGGCAACCGGTTGTCGCAGGATATGCAGCAAAGGCTCAGGCAGATGGCGGCTCAACAGGAACAGATACGCTCTCAAATAAAATCGCTGAGCCGACAACGCGAACTGCGCGGCAAAGTAATGGGTGACCTGAACCGGATTTCAGATCAAATGGATGAAACCATCAGAGAGTTGCAGCGCGGCCGACCGGGCCGGCGGACAATGGAACGCCAGCAGCAAATTGTTACGCGGATGCTCGAAGCAACCAAATCGCTCCAGGAACGCGGCAAAGAGAAAAAACGCGAAGGCAAAGCGGGAGAAGAACAGTTCCGCGAAAGTCCGGCTGAGCTTTCCCCGACTGAACAGGCAGATCAACTGCGGCGCGCACTGATTGAGGCATTAGACAGCGGGTATGCACCCGATTACGAAGAGCTAATCAAGCGCTACTTTGAATTGCTCCAGCAACGCTCCATAGAAGAAGAGTAGCGCACTAAGGGGATGGAAGCATGAATATTCAGGTTTTTCGTGCTTTCGGTTTTTGGTGCTTTCGGTTTGCGTTATTCCAGCTCAGGTTGCGATACTATTGGATGCCTCTTTTGCAATAAGAGAACATCACTCGACATTCTGGGCTCGAAAACCGGCATTAAACGCCCTCTTTAATTCGCATGAAGCTGACTAAGACGGGCTAACAGGCTCGGGGGTGAGGCCGTCAAGAAAGCGCTGGCGCAGTTCGGGCGTTGGCAGCCGGCAGGCATCTCGCTGCCCAAACCAGAAATACCGATTGCGGGCAATAACGTCGTACACAGCATCCCGAATAAAGCGCGGGGCGATTACGAAAGCATACAGAAGCGGCCACGGACCATCTAGTTGGCGCGCAATGCGCAATGCGGCGGTCGATTTCTTGTAAAGAACGCCGTTTTCATACAACACCACGCTTTGCAGCAGTTCGTCATCCACTTCACCGTTGAGGCCGGCTTTGGCAAGGTAAGCTTTTGCTTCAGCAGACTGTAACGCAGAAAATTTATATAAACCTGCACGGTCTCGGTCAATTACAAAATTGACGCTGCTGTTACACAGGTTGCATACCCCGTCAAACAAGATCACGCGGTCTTCCATTGGATGGGTATTGGCTGAATACTGCATGTTTTCTCACCCTCTGGTGAACTTTCCCGCACATTGCGTAGAACCATTGGCTAATAATACGTTCGGCAACAAATCAAGATTCAAAAATATCGCGCTGCCATAGGCTACAAGCCGGATTAACCGAAGGAACTTGTCTTGGAAGCGCATTTTCCTTAAATTAAACAGCTATAACACGCAAAACAGGTTTACAGTGCAGCTATCTGGTATGGCCCTGTTACTGTTACCCGCTTACCCACCTATGTGAGCAGAACACGCGTGCAGTTCTCGATCAAAACCCCATTTGTAGCAGAAGTAGTCTAGGTTTATGAGGATTCTTTTTGTTTCTGAAGAAGTCGCACCCTTTACCTGTATCAGTGAAACCGCGGATTTAGTGCGCATGCTGCCCGAGCAACTCCAGGAATCTGGAAATTTTGAAGTGCGAATCATGATGCCACGATACGGCCTCATCAATGAGCGCAGAAATCGCTTGCACGAAGTCATCCGCCTGTCTGGCAATGAAGTTGAAATTGACGGACACAAGGAAACCCTGAAAGTGAAAGTTGCTTCCATTCCTGGCATTCGACTCCAGGTTTATTTCATGGACAACAATCACTATTTCAAAAGAAAAGGGATTCACGCAGATAAAGAAGGCGCACCTTTCGCGGACAACGCCGAGCGCGCACTGTTTTTCTCCAGGTCAGTCCTGCACACCATCCACAACCTCGGTTGGACCCCGGATATCGTGCATTGCTTTGGCTGGATGAGTGCGCTCACCCCCCTCCTGCTCCGCACCGAGTTTAGCCAGGATCCGGTATTTGAAAAAGCCAAAAGCGTTTATACGCCAGGTTTACATTCTTCCGACGATCTGGTAACGGAAGGTTTTAACACACATCTGCCGGCGCTTGATGGTGTTGACGTACAAAATTTATCGATCAACACCCTCGGCGAACAACTTTCCGACATGGTGCTGTACGGCCCATCCCATGCAGATGGTAACCCTGACCACCCACGGCTACCTGAAGACATGGAAGCCATGAGCGAGCAGCTTGTAAACGTTTATGAACAGGTCATGTCTGCACTCGCAGTCTGACCCTGAATCGCTTACGCTTGCATTTAAGCCGGCAGGACTCCCCCGCGTGAAACATCCTGCAAAATAAGGCATTGACTACGCGTCCAAACCCCATCGACAGGGTGCTGTCGACTGGGGTTTGACTTTATTACGAAGTACACATACGAATTCGACGCCTGCCGCGTTTATAACAAGGCTACACCTTATTCGAACAACCGCCTACTCACCAGCCCACCACTGGAGTCGGCCCATTGCACCAGGTATATGGAGATCCAGCGATCCCGGTTTATAGACTTTTCCCGTACCGCGCTTGCCATCGGCATTATGTGCGCTTTTATGGCCTGTGAAGATCCGACAAATGTGGGCCTCGGGCTCGTTGGCGACGATTCCGGGCAACCCCTCACAGAATCTCTGGACCTTGATGGCTTCATGCCTGTCGATGAAGTCGGCATCGTAGACAATCTCGGTGAAGTACTGGCCGGCCGGGTTGAAGACCCTTCGCTTGGCACGACCCAGGCTGTAGCATACTTCGACGTACGAACCAATACCAACCAGACCATCGAATACCGCAACGGTCCCGTTGAACGCGCTATTCTTGAACTGGAGACCAGCTACGTTTACGGCGACACCCTATCCGAACTGACGTTTGCGCTGCATGAAGTCCTCAATGAATTTACAGGCTTTCAGTCGACCGTCGACTCCATCCCCCCCGTCGGCCCGGAATTGCTCCAGTTCTCAATGATGCCAAAGGATGCAGTTGTTGCCATTGAATTGCCGGCAACCTGGGTTGCGCAGTACGACGCCGATCTTCGCACGCCTGACTTCGGACAAGCATTTGCTGGTTTCCAACTCAGACACATCGAAGGCAATGCCGTTGTGGGTTTCCACAACATTGTCACCCGCGATACGCGCATTAGAAGCATAGTAGGCACAGATACGGTCAACTTTGTAGCTGAGAAAAGTATCACCACCCTCGAAAAAGAGACGGAAGGTACACTACCGCCAGGGCGCGTAGGCATTCAAGACGGCATTGGGCCAAAAATCAGCTTTTCGTTTCCTGTCGATAGCCTACAAGGCGTAGCACTGAACCGCGCTGCCATACAGCTCAGTTCAGATAACGAAGCGCTTGATACGCCAACCAACTTCTTTCGACCGACCATCGACAACCTCGCACTACACGGCGTACTAAACGATTCCAGCTCGGCATTGCTGGCCATCGGTACCCTAAGCGATGACGGCGATTACAGATTTGTATCCGAGACGTTTCACACCGTCTTGCAATCATTTCTGCTAGGCGGCACACCCTATGAAAGCTATGAAATCAGGTTCTCCAGCACGTCAGCTAACTCGATAGACGCAGTTGTATTACACAACAATGAGTCGGAGACCGATACCCCTCATGTTTTCATTACCTACACAGACTTACAGTAACGCACACAGGGCTCAATAAAGATCATCATAAGCATCAAACTGCATATGTTCGCTCGTAAATCATTTTACTCTTTTGTTGCCGCTCTTGTGCTGACTTGCTGCACAACGCCTCTGGCGTTTAGCCAGGAAAGTGGAGACGGCTCCCTTTACTCACGGTTTGGCATTGGTGATCTGTATGATTTCCAGTCCTCACAAATCCAGGGCATGGGTGGCGGTGGTACAGCGCTTACTTCGCTGAACTATGTCAACCTTAGCAATCCTGCGACCTGGTCTGACCAGCAGCTTACCCGATTGGGGGGGAGCGTTCAGTTCCAGGGCCTTGAGGCATCCAATGCCAGCGGCGAAGCCAGCCGGCTGAATTCGAGCCTTTTGCAGGCGTTCCAGTTTAGCTTCCCGCTTCGCCCCGGACGTCTGGGCGCGGTAGTCTCGTATGTGCCGTACTCGCGCGTTGCACACCGCGTTCAGCAAACATCCATTGCAATAACTGAAGATCCAACCCTGCCTACAGATGCAGCCTATACCATCTCCTTCCTGGGTGAAGGTGGACTCCAGAAAGCAACCGTGGGACTGGGGTACCGACCAACACCCAGGTTCAGCGTGGGCGCATCAGCAGACTTTATTTTTGGTATCATTGGAGAAACGCGGGCAACCGAGTTCAACACAGGCGACTTTATCCGCACTGAGTTTCGTAGCTCAACCCGGCTCGCCGGCTTCAACACCACCCTGGGTGCCCTGTATACCATACCCCGCCTGTTAAGTAACCAGGACGCACTGTCCATTGGATTGAGCATTTCAACACCGGCTGTCCTCTCTGGTACACAGACGCAAACAATCGGTCAAGGCCTCGCCCAGGATACACTAGGCGCTGCTATTAAAGGTGACATCGACCTGCCCGTCCGCACCAACCTCGGCCTCTCCTACCACGCCAACGCCAAGTGGACCTTCGTTGCCAACTACTCGATGGAGCGCTGGTCTGACTTCGACAGCGAACTGGTCATTCCTGGCTTTATTCCTGGAGAATCATCGTTTTTATCGGACAGGAACCGCTTCTCAATGGGCGTATCCCTGCTTCCATCAGCAAACCCACTCGACCCATATGGTAAACGCATCGGTTACAGGCTTGGGTTTTACACCGACTCGGGATACATTACATTAAATGATAATGTAGATCTGAATGGATTTGCGTTTACCGGCGGTGTCAGCATGCCCACACTCTTTCCTGGCACACGCATTGATGTAAACCTGGAAGTCGGCCGGCGTGGAAGCACGCGCCAAAGCCTCGTCAAAGAGTCGTTCTTCAAAGTTCATATTAATGTGAATATTGGCGAACGGTGGTTTGAAAGACGGAAACTTGGTTGAGGTCTGACTGTCTATATCGTTATATTAGGCGTACTTCGCCCGCTCTAACAACCCTTTTGGGCTCGATGAAAAAGATTAAAAAAATGACCAATATGGGCGTTACAAGCCTTTTACTTTTGCTTGTAACCGCTTTTCTGAGCACCCCTGCGATGGCGCAAGACGACATCGACTGCGGAGATGCTACAGATTCAAATCTCAAGCTGCAAAACTACAGCTTGTACTACGAATCGTACAAAAACAAAGATTACGCGTCAGCACTCCCCTACCTTAAGTGGATGCTGAAATGTGCACCTGGCTTCGCCGGACCCGGCAAAAATGATGACCGCAACTTCGAACGCGGCGTTAAAGCCTACCAGGGTCTTGCAGACGCTACTGAAGACGCAGCAGAAAAACGCGCATTCCTGGAAGAAGCGCTTAACCTGTACGATACTGCTGTACCCACACTTCAGGCCGCAGAAGCTACAGTCAACCCCAACGAGTGGACCTTCAACAAAGGCCGCTTTATCCAGAAAAACAATGCTGTTCTGGACGACATGCAGGGAGACGTTGGCGCGCTATACAAAGCAGTGTATGACAACGAGCCAACGCAGCTCAGCCCGCTTTCTTATTACGTGAACGTGATTGCAGCTGATTTTGCTCGTAAAGATCAAAAAGATCTGGCTGTTGAATTTCTCGAAAGCGTCGAATCCAACTTCGGCAGCGACGGCGATGCCATGGGTATCGTTGCAAACTGGCGAGACCGGCTGTTCGACTCTCCTGAAGAGCGGATGGCTTTCCTCGAAGACCAGTTGGCGAAAAAGCCGGGTGATGTTAAAATCATCGAAGAGCTGCTCGAGATCTATACGGAGCTTGATGAGCGCGACAAGTTGACAGGCATGCTCGAAACGATGATCGAAGTCAGCCCAACGCCGAAGGTTCATATCACAGCCGGCATCATGAAACTCAACGACGGAGATTCTGACGGTGCAATTGAATCTTTCAACGCGGCACTGGCTATGCCAGGTGGTGATGCATACGAAAAAGAAGTCCAGTTTAACATGGGCAATGCCTACCGCGAGAAAGGCCAGTTGCGACAGGCACGTCGTGCCTACCGGAAAGCTATCTCTGCTGACCCTGGCTTTGGCGCTGCATACATGGAAATCGCCAACGTTTACGCTGAAGCTGTCCGTGACTGCGGTGGTTCCAAGATGGAACGCGAAGACCGTGCGGTATACTGGCTTGTAGCCGACTACTTCGAACTTGCACGTGCTAAAGACTCTTCGGTCCGCAGCGCTGCCGGCCGCAACTTGCAGCAGTACAAACCCTATTTCCCTGCTGCTGAAGACCTCTTCTTCAAAGGCTGGAAGGAAGGACAGTCTTATAGCATTGACTATGGCTGCTACTCCTGGATCAGCGAAACGACAAAAGTTAGAAAACCGTAAAGATTTTGCCTGACGGGATTCTTTTTTAAGGCAATGCGTGTAACGGCCGGTGGAAATTAACTCTCCACCGGCCGTTTTTATTTAACCCCTTACCTAGACACCAATATGTCCAAAATCCAGCATATTCACGCACGCCAAATTCTCGACAGCCGTGGCAACCCGACCGTTGAAGTAGACCTGATAACAGATGAAGGAGTAATGGGCCGCGCAGCTGTGCCCAGCGGAGCATCTACTGGTGAATATGAAGCGGTAGAATTACGGGATGGAGACAAGTCAGCGTTTCTGGGTAAAGGTGTTCGAAAAGCTGTTGCGAATGTAAACGACGTGATCGCACCGGCACTTCGCGGCGACTCCGTATTCGAACAGAAAGCTGCTGATCAGAAAATGATTGGGCTTGACGGGACCAACAATAAAAGCAAGCTGGGCGCCAATGCCATGCTGGGTGTTTCGCTCGCATTGGCGAAAGCTGCAGCAGCTACGCAGAAAACCCCACTCTACCGTTATATCGGCGGCACAAACGCATGCAGACTGCCTGTACCGATGATGAACATCATCAACGGCGGCCATCATGCCGACAACACCGTGGACATGCAGGAGTTCATGATTATGCCCGTTGGTGCTGAGTCGTTCAGCCAGGGGTTGCAGATGGGCGTGGAGACCTTCCATCATCTGAAGAGTGTTTTGAAAGCCAAAGGCTACAATACGGCCGTTGGTGATGAAGGCGGTTTCGCACCGGACCTGAAAAGCAACGAAGAAGCTATTGAGGTTATCCTCGAAGCGGTTGAAAAAGCCGGCTTCAAAGCAGGCAAAGACATGTTTATCGCCCTCGACCCGGCGATCAGCGAGATGTTTACCGACGGCCACTATGTGTTCTGGAAAAGCGACCCGAACAACAAGCGCACATCCGACGACATGGTTGCTTTCTGGAAAAGCTGGGTAGACCAGTATCCGATCATCTCAATTGAAGATGCGATGGACGAAAATGACTGGGACGGCTGGCGTGATTTGACCACAGCTGTAGGAGACAAAGTACAGCTCGTTGGAGATGATCTCTTTGTGACAAACACAGAAAGATTGTCAAAAGGAATAAAAAATGGGTGCGGCAACGCAATTCTTATTAAATTAAACCAGATCGGCACGCTAACGGAGACGTTGGAAGCCATCGAAATGGCGCATAACAACAAATTTGCGTCTATTACAAGCCATCGGTCCGGTGAAACGGCGGATTATACAATTGCTGACCTTGCAGTTGCTACCAATGCCGGCCAGATCAAGACGGGCTCTGCCAGCCGCAGTGACCGCCTTGCCAAGTACAACCAGTTGCTTCGCATTGAGGAAGACCTTGGTGATGCAGCTGTTTATCCTGGACTCGACGCGTTTAAATTCTAGCGCGTTGTCGTTCGAATTGGACCCTAGTATTATGTTTGCATTATGAAGTTTTCTTATCCACGCGAGATACTTAAGAAATTACGCAACCAGCGATACTTCGGTAAAAGTGTGATCTTCTTTGCTTCCGCACTTCTGCTGGTGTGGCTGACGTTTTTCGACAGCCATAGCCTGCAGAAGCGGTGGCAGTGGCACCAGGAGTCGGAAAGGCTCTTGGAACGCAATCAAGAGCTTGAGCAATCAATTCAGGACCTGCATCGCCAACTCGAGGCGGAGCTCCCTGATGAAGTCATTGAACAGCTTGCCCGCGAACGCTATGGGATGCGCAAGGAAGGTGAAACTGTTTACCATGTAGAACAGGTCGATTAGGCCGGTATTCCAGCATCTTATTATGCACTACTCAGTAGGTGTAGACCTCGGCGGCACCGCTGTCAAAACAGCGCTCGTTAAAGAGGGTGACGGTATCATTGAATACCGAAAAATTGACACCAATGCGCACGAGGGCCCCGCGCGCGTCATCGACAGAATAGCTGATGTAGTGCGTGAATTAAGCGCACTCTCCCCCACAGGCGCCATTTCAGGTATCGGTATTGGCGCACCCGGTGCAGTAAACTGGGAACGCACAACCGTTAACCATCCGCCCAATCTTGACCGCTGGGGTGTTGTTGACCTGCACAAGGAGCTCAACATGCGCCTCGACATGGAAATCCCGGTGATTGTCGAGAACGATGCCAATGTGGCCGGCCTGGGTTCAGCACATTATGGCGCAGGCATCCCCTATCCTTCGTTTATCCTTGTAACCCTCGGCACGGGCGTTGGGGGTGTAATCATCTACAACAACAAGATTTTCAGGGGCGCCACCGGTGGTGCTGGCGAAATTGGCCATATGACGGTCGACTATGAAGGCCCCATAGATCACGCAGGTGTTGCCGGCTCCATAGAAGCATATATCGGCCAGCGATTCCTCTCACACCATGCTAAAGCGCGTCTATGGGCAAAAGAGAGCCTCGTACACGAGCTTACTGGCGGTGACCTCAACAATATTACCCCCAAACTGCTTTCTGAGGCCGCACTCGCCGGCGATCAGGCAGCGCGTGATGTACTCGCATGGGCTGGGCACAAACTCGGCTGTGTACTCGGTTCAGCCGTTAACCTCCTCGATATACGCAAAATTATTGTAGGCGGCGGTGTATCTGCTGCAGGAGATCTTATTCTGAAGCCTGCACACGAGGCGATGCTGAACTTTGTTATGCCGAGCCTGAGATCAGGCATTGAAATTATCCGGGAAACCCTCGGAAACGAGGCGGGTATGTTAGGAGCAGCCCATCTTGTATTTGAGCATCTTGATGAGCATTCTTATTCCCGAATTTGAGCGATGTCGGACGGGAGGCCGCAAACTTCAAATCCCACTGCGTGTCGCGTTACCATTCCATCAAGGTAAAATGAGAAACTGCTTACGAGCAGTCAAAAGCCACACCCCTCCCTGCCGGCGCCTGTTTGCACGCCCCCTTGTTTTCCTCCTCTGCTGCTACTTATACCCGCTGCAATTCGCCACAGCCCAGGAAACAGATACCGTACGCGTTGCTCTACCCCAACCAGATTCACTTGTAACTGATTCATTGGCCTCAGATCCGCTTGCCGCTGACTCTTTGCGCCGCAACCTCCCTGATTCACTCACCGGCCCTGCGCAAGGGGTATCGCTCCCGCCTCCCGGCGAATCCAACCTCAAAAGCGCCGTAAAATTTACAGCCCGCGACTCGTTGGTCATCAAACTCAACGGCGATAATGGCGACGCCGGCTCCATGTACGGGGGCGTTCAGGTGGATTATGGAGAGGTAAAACTGGGCGCTCATGAAGTGAACATCCTATTCGATATTGACGAACTTCGTGCACGAGGCATGCCTGTCGACACGGGCATGGTTGGCCGGCCTGAGTTTAAACAAGGGGAAGAGATCTTTCGTGGGGATGGGATGGCATACAACCTGCGTACGGAACGCGGCCGCGTAACCGGGGCTGAAACCCGATTTGACGACGGCCAAATCAAAGGTGGTGTTGTAAAGGTACGGGAAGACAGCACCCTTTTCATTCGAGATGGTGTTTACACCACCTGTGAATGCCTCGACGACCCGTCGTATTCTTTGCGTTCCTCCAAGATGAAGGTAGTAGATCAGACCAAAATCTTCACGGGCCCCATCCAGCTTTTCCTTTTTAACATCCCTACCCCGCTCTGGCTGCCGTTTGGCTTTTTGCCGGCGCAAAACACCCGACGTAGTGGTTTCCTTGCCCCCACGTACGGCGAAGACGAATTTGGCTTTTACCTGCGCGACCTCGGCTGGTATTTTGCACTCAACGACTACATGGACCTCCAGCTACGGGGCGGCATTTGGACTAACGGCAGTTGGCAAAGCTCTACCACATGGCGATACAACAAGCGGTATCGTTACAGCGGCAGTGTCTTTTTTGACTATTCAAGGCTTCGAAACGGCGAGGCCAACGATGTCGATTTCTCCATCCGCAACACCACCTCGTTCAAGTGGCAACATCGACATACCATCGATCCCTCTACGTCGCTGAGCGCCAACATCAACCTGTCCACCCAGGGCTATTTGCGCGCCGTATCAGAGCAGTATAATGACCGGGTCACCCAGTCTGTGTCTTCAAGCATGCGCTTTCAGAAACGATGGGCCACGACCGGCAGGTCACTACAGATAAATGCAAACCAGCGGCAGGTTTTCTCGACCAATACAACAACGATGACGCTGCCCAACCTGACGCTCTCCCAAAGCTCCAGGAAGCCGTTTAAAAAGAATACGCGGGCACCCGGGCAGCGGGAAAAATGGTTTGAGAAAGTCACATATACCTACAACTTCTCGCTGAACAACAACTTCAACTTCCGGCCCATTCAGGATGAAGCGATACTTGACTCACTGAATGCCAGCGACATTACCTGGTTCGACGCCCTCACATCTCTCGACGACTACCAACTGGCCACAGGTGAAGATGAACGGTTTGACTTTAGAGCCAGCCACCGTATTCCGATCAATGCTTCGTTTTCGGCAAAGAAAATAAGCCTGAACATTACACCCAACATCAACTATACGGAAGACTGGTTCTTGCGCACAGAGCGGCAGGCAAACGTATTTGATGCAGCTGACTCAACGTTCAGCGTGGAGAACTTTGCTGATCGAGGCTTTTTTGCGCTCCGGCAGTTTAGCTCCGGGTTGTCTGCCAATACTACGATTTACGGCCTTTTCCCCTTTAAAGCCGGCGCAATCCAGGGCATCAGACACACCCTACGCCCTACTTTGTCATTTACGTACCGGCCAGACTTCACCGGTTCCTTCTGGGGTTACACCCGCTCCTATGTAGATGCTGAAACAGAAGAGGAAATAGAATACAACATCGTAAATGGCGTCCAGCGCGGTTTGCAGCAATCCTTGTCGCTGAACCTGGCAAATATCTTTGAGGCGAAACGGGTATGGACGGATTCAACAGGTACTGAGCAAAGCAAAACCCTCAAGCTACTCAACCTCGACGGGGGGACGCGGTATAACTTTGCCGCCGACTCGCTCAAGCTGGCAGACATATCTTTGAATGCAAGGACCACCCTCTTCGACAATAAGATGTCGATTAACTTCCGCTCTTCGTTCTCGCCCTACAAGTTATTCCAGGACAGCACGACAACCCGCGTTATAGATGACTACTACATCAATCCGCTAAAGCTTCGTTTTGGCCGGCTCACCCGCGCCAGTCTCACTGCAAGTACATCTTTCAGAAGCAAAACGGGCAGCCCGGGCCGACCAGTAGAAACGACCCGGTCTCGCGCCGGCGACTTCACCGACTTCAACTCACCTGGCTTCAATCCCGACGCCGCCATTGCCAACAGTTTAGTCAATCCGACGGGTGATCTTGTCGATTTCAACATTCCCTGGTCCCTTTCATTGGATTTGACCTACAGCATCCAGAAACCCTTGGCTACACTAAACCGTACTATGACTCTTAACGGTCGATTTGACTTCAGTCTTACGCCCAACTGGAAGGTTCAGGGGCGCACAGGCTATGATTTTGAACGTAAGGAAGTAGTCACAACCAATATTAGTTTTTTTCGTGACTTTGAATGCTGGCAAATGTCGCTCAACTGGGTGCCCTTCGGCAGATTCCAATCATTCGGATTCAACTTGCAAGTTAAGAGCGGTCACCTGAAAGACCTGCTCAGGATTCAACAACCCCGATCCGACGTGCAAGGCAGATTTGATGGTTTAATCTAGATGGTTTTTTGGATCAACCACGCAGAATGACTACGAATTGTGGGTCAATTCTCCCACAAAAACGCATGCTGAAAGCGCACAAAATACTCGCCTTCTCTTCCTTTCGCTTTATGTATATATGTCATAAACTACATACCATTATGGTACGAAAGTACCATCACATCTCAAGCAATAGTTGCCCCAGATTAGTCATGATGATGTAGCTTCAAGTTGTAACCAGCTACTATCTTTACTCGTCAACTAATCGTCCTTCCTTTTCATTATCAATACAGCATTAATTACCCCGGATTAATGAGGTTTCAGATTCCCTTGGTTCATCACCTTCGTTCATATTGGCACCAGATGTACAGGCGGGCGTTTTCCGACAAACAACTCGCGCAGTATCTTTGCGAGACGTTTGAGTCCGAACTGGAAAGTGCACAGATAGATGGACTCCGCTTCTATGTCAAAAGCGGAATTGTGACGATTTATGGTACCCTGTTCAGAGAATATGATCACGAAATGGTGATCAAACTGGCCGGCCGCATCTTTGGCTTAAAAGCCATTGTTGACAAAATGCAGGTGATTAAAGACGTGAGCAAAGAAGAACCCTCACGCATTTTCCTGCTCCTCAACGACAAAGCCGAAACCAAGCGTTTGATACCCGCTTAAAGCCAAGATGGGCGTAATAGCCCGTTGACAGATCTGAATCGCGCAGTAACAGCTCCGTTCCTTTGCAATTCTCGAATACCTGGTCGAGTAACGCCCGCCCTACACCGAGGCCCTGCACATCAGGTTCAACAGCCAGATCACACAGATAGCTATTCAGCATTCCATCTGTTAGCACCCGCGCTATACCAACAAGCTGGCGCTCATGCCAGGCAGTTAGCACCAGCGACGATTGCTCGAACATGTGCCACACTTTTTTAGGATCGCTCACGGGCCGAAGAAGTGGCGCGCGTCTGTAGAGGGTAAGAATCCGCGAAGGGGTTAAGCCTTCCAGTCCTTCTTTAAAAACAAGTGGCCCGATTTTATCTTTACGGGCGCTAGCTGGGGTCAAAACTTCCATGTCAGAGCGGAGATTTGTGATGATTTGATGAAAGCCTGCTTCTAGGGTAACATCTTTATACCTATTCCGCAAGCACCCAGCGAAATTGTAGCGCCTTTATTTTCTTCCCGTCCTCATACGCGGTATCCGGATTCACCCAGGCACGCACCGAGGTCCCCTCCCCGCCTTCGAGCCACCATTC
Source organism: Bacteroidota bacterium (assembly GCA_039111535.1). Lineage (NCBI taxonomy): Bacteria > Pseudomonadati > Bacteroidota > Bacteroidota bacterium. The sequence continues at coordinate 19,476 of JBCCIM010000030.1, forward strand.
GACGGAAGCGCCCAGAAACTGGCGCGACTTTATCCTGACCGTCACGCCATCATCACTAAACACCAGGTGTTCTGGCCGCACAGCGAGTACCATGTTGTCTGCGGGAGGTGGTGTACCGGCCATTTCGGTGGCAAGCGCCGGCTCTTCAATGATGTTACTCCCCCCCAGGAATCGGGCAACAAATGCGGTCTCAGGCATTCTGTACAGGTCCTCCGGGCGTCCTACCTGGATGAGCCTGCCAGCACGCATGACTGCAATGCGATCTGAAAGCGCCAGGGCCTCTTGCTGGTCGTGCGTGACGTAAACACTTGTAGTGCCCAATTCGCGCTGTAACAAGGTGAGTTCACGGCGGGTTTGCTCACGCAGTGCCACATCGAGGTTCGACAGGGGTTCGTCGAATAACAATACCGCCGGCTGTACTGCCAGCGCACGCGCTAGTGCCACACGCTGCTGCTGCCCACCCGACAACTGCGTAACCGGCTTGGGGCCGTATCCAGCTAAATCAACACGCTTCAGCGCTTCCGCTACACGCTGCATACGCGCTGACTCAGGGGTTTTACGGACTTTGAGTCCATAAGCAACATTCTCCTCAACTGTCATGGTTGGAAAAAGCGCATAATTCTGAAACACCATCGCCGTAGGCCGTTGCTGAGGAGACGCATAGGTGATATCAGTACCGGCAATGCTGATGTTACCTTTATCGGGCTGTTCAAAGCCGGCAATCATGCGAAGCAGTGTAGTTTTCCCACAACCACTTGGCCCTAACAACGAAAAGAATTCACCGGGCTGTATATCCAGACTTACATCGTTAACCGCCAACAATTGTCCAAACTGCTTGGTGATATTTTGCAGCGTAACGCCTGCTTCCTCCTGTACCCGGGGCATATGGATAATGGTTTTATTCTCTGGTGAGCGTCTACACTAAAAAAGATACGAACAAAGCACAAGATGCTTCCAAAAGTAAAAGTACCTCCAAAAGAAAAGGTGCTGCGCCGGCAGTTTTGAATCACTGGCCGGCACAGCACCTTTTACTCAAGTCACGGACCATGCACTAGGCCAATGCTTGCGTCACTTTCTGTGCAGCTTCTTTCAACAGAATTGCTGTCTGCACTTCAAGGTCGCTCTCATCGAGGATTTTTTGTCCTTCTTCAGCATTGGTGCCTTGCAGGCGTACAATCAACGGTACGTTGATCTCCACTTTTTTGGCAGCTTCTACAACACCGTTCGCGACGCGGTCACAACGAACAATCCCACCAAAGATGTTGATCAAGATGGCCTTTACGTTGGGATCTTTCAGGATGATGCGGAAGCCCGCCTCAACGGTTTGCGCGTTGGCGCCGCCTCCTACGTCCAGGAAGTTCGCAGGCTCACCGCCGGCAATTTTAATGATGTCCATGGTTGCCATCGCCAGTCCAGCACCGTTAACCATACATCCTACATTGCCATCAAGCTTGATGTAGTTCAAGCCAAACTCACTGGCTTCAACTTCGAGCGGATCTTCTTCATGCACATCGCGCAGATCTTCAAGATCTTTATGCATGTAGAGCGCATTTTCGTCCAGATTGACTTTGGCGTCTACTGCAATGATATCGCCCTGGTCGGTCAGCACGAGCGGGTTGATTTCAGCGATTGAACAATCGGTGTCTTCATACGCTTTGTAGAGGGCGCTGACGAACTTTGTTGCCTGCTTGAGGGCATTGCCTTCAAAACCAAGTCCAAACGCGACCTGGCGGGCCTGGTATGCCTGCAAACCAACCGCCGGATCAATCCACACTTTCTGGATTTTCTCAGGCGTTTCTTCTGCAACGGTCTCGATGTCTACACCACCTTCTGTTGAGGCCATGATCACATTGGCGTTCGCCTGCCGATCAAGGGTGATGCCGAGGTAGTATTCTTTTGCGATATCGCTGGCTGCAGCAATAAGCACAGCGCGCACCAACTGGCCCTCCGGCCCGGTCTGGTGAGTCACCAGGGTCATCCCGAGGATAGCTTCAGCTTTCTCGCGTACTTCGTCAATACCTCTAGCGAGCTTTACACCGCCTCCTTTCCCACGGCCGCCGGCATGGATCTGTGCTTTTACAACAAACAGATCGAGGCCTTCTTCTGCCTTTAACTTCTCAGCTGCTGCAACAGCCTCCTCAACCGTATAGGCAACAATACCTGGTTGTACCGCAACCCCGTATTTGGCCAGTACGTCTTTTGCTTGATATTCGTGCAGTTTCATTTATTTTCAGTTTAATCGCGCCGGCGCGTCGGCTTACTAACTAATGGGCCGGCTTTGAAATGTTAAATTCCTGTAGCTCTCAATATTCACATTTACACGAGATGGCTATAGAACCTAAGATAAGCGCTTAAGTTTACAGCATTACATCTATTCTCCGTGAAAATATAAGTTGTTTAGTTGACAACCATCGATCTACATATCATCAGGCGCTTCCTTGTGGGCATTCTATACCTCACGCTGTCCCTGATAATATTCTTCGTCGTTTTGCACTACGTCGAGTACATAGATGACTTCTTTGATCGCGGTGCAACCATGAAGGACGTGTTTCTGGTTTATTACCTGAACTACCTTCCAGAGATCGTAAAGCTGACCTCCCCCCTAGCAGTATTCCTTTCGAGCGTCTACCTGACGGGAAAGCTCTCGCAAAAACTGCAAATAGCAGCCTTGCAAACCAGTGGCGTATCGCTGTACCGCATCATGGTCCCGTTCCTGTTGGTCGGTATCCTGGTTTCCGGCTTTATGTTCTGGTTTAATGGCTGGGTGGTACCGGTCACCAATCAGAAAGTAATTGAGTTTGAACAGCGTTTCCTGAAAGGCAACCAGGTGCAAATCGACCTGCATGATGTACATCGCCAAAGTACGCCCGGCAGCGTTATCACGGTTGGGTATTACGACCGATTCAGCAAAGTAGCCAACAAGGTATCTATCCAGGATTACGAAGAGAGTCAGCGGCTAATTTTGCGGCTGGATGCAGACAGGATGGTCTGGGTAGACTCAACAGAACGTTGGCGCCTCGAAGGCGTAACCGAACGTCATTTTGGCAAAAACGGCTGGCCGGCGCAACGTGAAATAGACTACCTGGACACCACGCTTACCGTTTTTCCAAGAGATTTTGCGCGAACGCAACGAGAAGTTGAATCGATGACGGTACCGGATGCACGCGAATATATAGATTCTCTTTTGCGCTCAGGTGCAAACAGCACCGGGAGAACCCAGGTGGCGTATTTCAACAAATTTGCGTATCCGCTAGCTAACCTGATTGTGGTACTCATCGCGGTACCGCTCGCTTCAGTTCGCCGGCGAGGTGGACAGGCCATACAAATGGGCATCGGCCTGTTGGTCTCATTTTTCTATCTGGCAACCATAAAACTGGTTGAACCTTTTGGGTACGAAGAAACACTCTCACCCGCTATGGCAGCATGGCTCCCCCATGCCCTATTCCTGATCCTGGGCATCTTCTTACTGATCAGAGCAAAGAAATAAGCCAACAAGTTGGCCTAGGCTTCACCTGAAGGCCCACCAAACTGCACTCCCTGACCAGGCTGGCTGGTAGCGGTGATCGTACCGTTTGCGGCTTCGTATCGTTTTACGTTATCAGCAAGCGCAGCCAACAGACGTTTTGCATGTGATGGGGAAATGATGATACGGGTCTTCACTTTTGCTTTTGCAACACCAGGCACAACCCGGATAAAGTCGAGGATAAATTCTTCGGCGGAATGCGCAATCATAACAAGATTGGAATACACCCCCTCTGCAATTTCCTCGCTCAGCTCAATATTTAATTGTTGCTGACCAGGTCTGTTTGGATCCTGCGGCTCACTCATTACTATTGCCCGTTTGATTTGTGGTTGGATGTTTTGCCTGTCGCCGCGAGGGCCCTGATCAAGTCACTTTTTGTGATAATCTCGTAGGAGGCGTCGTCTCTTTTTACTAGCACGGCGCCGGAGGCCTTGTCAAGATACGAGGAAAGGTCGTCAATGTGCAGTGAACGCCCTACAACAGGGAATGGCTCCCCCATTATCTGAGACACCTGCTCGTTCCGCGCCTCTGGTTGTTCAATCAGTCGGTTCAAAATACTGGTTTCAGTCAGGCTCCCTACAATTTCTTCTCCTGCCATAACGGGGATCTGAGAGATACCGTATTCGGTCATCTGAGAAATTGCATCACCCAGCGTATGGGCCGGCTCAACAGTAACCATCACGTCTTCCCGATTACGCAGCGACATCACTTGTTGTACGGTCAGCGGTGTATTGCGCTCGAGAAAGCCATTGTTCTGCATCCAGTTGTCGTTGTAGGTTTTCGACAGGTATCGAAACCCTGAATCTGGCAAGACAACAACAACAACATCGTCTTTGGTCAGGCTATCGCGGTGGGCTTCCATCCACTTGAGCATACCTGCCATAGCCATGCCGCAAGACTGACCAACAAACATCCCTTCTTCCCGCGCAAGCCGGCGCGTCATGATCATCGACGCTTTATCCGTAACACGAACGTAGTCGTCGACAATGCCAAAGTCCATGTTCTTTGCCAGGATATCTTCCCCTACCCCTTCCGTGATGTACGGATAGATTTCATCGTGATCAAACTCACCCGTATGGAAATACTTGTAGTACACCGAACCATAGGGATCAATGCCAACCACCCGCACATCGCTATTTTGCTCTTTCAAATACTTGGCCGTACCGGAAATCGTCCCCCCAGTACCGGCACCGGCAAAATAGTGCGTGATTTTACCTTCTGTTTGCGCCCACAACTCGGGGCCCGTTGTCTCATAATGCGCTATGGCATTTGAAGGATTATCGTACTGATTCAGATAAACCGAGTTGGGAATCTCTTCGGCGAGCCGGCGCGCTACGGAGTAGTAGGAACGCGGATCATCTGGTTCGACGTTGGTCGGACACACAATTACCTCAGCGCCAAAAGCCTGAAGCACGTCAATTTTTTCTTTGCTCTGCTTGTCTGTTGTCGTAAAAATACAGCGATAGCCTTTCGCAATGGCTACCAGCGCCAAGCCGGCGCCCGTATTTCCGCTTGTACCCTCAATGATGGTCCCGCCCGGCTTGAGCAAGCCATCAGCTTCAGCCTGCGCAATCATGGAAACACCAATGCGATCCTTTACGGACCCGCCCGGATTGAAGAGCTCTACTTTTGCAAGCACTGTGCAGGGAAAATCCTCAGCGAGCTTGTTTATTTTAACAAGCGGCGTATTGCCGATTGTCCCCAGAATATTGTCGTACCACATAGAAATGTATATAAATGCAAATTGCTCGTTACGCCTGCTCAGCTTTTCGGCGGGCGGTAACCTTGTCAGCTATGTCTGTATGAAAGCGTACATACTCAACATCAGAGGGGGAGTTTCTGGCGATCACGCAGCGTAAGTCAACCTCATCAAATCATAACACGATCAACCGCGCCTGTCCTCCTGTACAAAAGCATGGATACGGGGAATCACGCGTGTATCGCGAAAATAGCCTGTATGCGCACCCGGCCCTACTTCAACGTTTTTGGGCCAGCCAATGAAGGAAGGCGCAGCAATGGGGCTGTGAATCTGGACATGGGTCCCGATGTAGTCGTCTGTCCGGTAAATATTGAGCCAATGTGTAACTGGCTTGCCGGCTTCCTTTTCGGGGTCAAAGGCAACACACTGGTTGTGAATACCCGGAAAGTAGTATCCGTAAATATGACAAAACGGCGAGCCCATCGTAACGAGTTGCACCTTTTTAAAACCTGAAAGTGCTTCATTAAAGGCCGGGTTTTGGAGAAAATCCAAAGCCAATACCGTTCCTTGGCTGTGCGTGATCAAAACCAGCCGATCCGCCTTTGGGGCGCCCGTTTGTGCGGTAAAATAGCGTGTTACCTGCTTGAATCGGTGTAAAATCTGGGCACGAACGCTAAACGTGATGTCGTCGTATGCCGGCAATACTTGCGAAAAATCCTGCGCCGGCAATGGCCGGAAATAGTTAATAACATCGAGGAGAATGCCCAGTCCACGCCGTATCCCATCGCGATTGTAATTCAGTAGTGGAATAAGAAAAGTACCCAATACAATGACATAGCCGCTGATTGCCGGCGTCCAGTTTCTTACTGCCCGCATAAGGAATGTCGACTCAAGCCAGGCATTCATTTCAATCCGGGTAGCTGACAGGTCCGATGAGATAAACTGTTGAAAATACGTCGGCCATTTAAACTCCGTATTCCACAAGACAAGCAACGCCATCGGCGTCAAAATCACAGCTGCTGTGTACAGGGCAACAGAGATATATGGACTTACCACAACCCGCATGGGATCTGCTTTTGTGTATGCAGCGCCTTGCGCAGCGGCTAACATTTTCTTTACGCGGTAAGAACGAATAGCCCAAACGACCCCGGCTACGAAAGCAACAAAAAACAGACACAGGTAAATCCAGCCAGCCGTTGGCACGCTGCGCGTTAAAATTTGCTGCTGTACCGCAACCTGCATGCTTTCCGGCGTTGCCAGGTACATCCCAACAAGCACAAGCGGCATGAGTGCAACCCAGAACATCAAGCTGATGAGTGGAATCAAACTACAAGCAACCTGGCTTACAAGATGCTCACGCCACAACATCGAAAGCGGCAAAATCACCACAAGAATAAGCAGTACAACAAGGTTGGCCACAAACCACGACACGCGCACAGGTGCTACAAAGAGCGCACCATATAGCGCAACGCTATCCGTGTAATTGATTGATCCCCAGGCCGGCTGAATCATCAGAACCCCTGCGTAGAATATCAACAACAGGATGATCACCTTGGCCGTGTATCCCCTGAACAAAGGCTGCTTGCCAAGCACCATCAAAACGATCAATGAAAGCGCAGCAATGGCACACGCGGCTGCAATCAGGTCTACCAAACTCGACTCTGGAAAAAAGGCATCGCCGGCCCCGCTCTTCCGAATCTGCTCTCGCGCAATGTACACAAGGTCAATGAGTACCCACACCAGAAAAGCAACCAGACCCAGCGCCAGAATCGGCCCCCGCAACAACCAGAAAAACACCCGGCTAAATCGTGCCGGCCATATGGCGCCACCAAACTTCTCCAACGGCGGAACGAGAAAGCGTATACTCAGGATGATGTCGAAAATACCGTAGATAGTCCCCCACAGCGTTTGCTTTACATTCGACAAATCATCCCAGTATAATTCTGCAAAGATGGATTCCTCGTTGCCGTCTTCACTGGAGAGGATAGGTACACCAAAAACTTCAATATTCTGTCGCGGCTGTAAATCTTCAACAGGCGCATCATCCACAACTGGTCCGGCAGGCAGCACCAGTTCGTCTTCGCCGGCCAGAATCGGATTGCCAGACACAACGGCGTAACTACTGGCAAAATTTTTAACGGTTGCTCCTTTTTCTTCACTGCCAACACCGGGCACAACAAGGAATAGCGTCCGCTCTTTCATAACAATCGGGCAAGCAGATGAGAGGAGATTGCTCCGAATATAGGGAAAAACGAACCTAAAACACGTGCTCCCCTGTGGGTACCACAGGAAGGGAGACAAAATGCAGACTTAACGCAAGGTGTTACTTTAGAAGGGAACAGTTACGCCGCGATGCTTGCTGGCCCGAGCAGTCTACGCTGCCCCTCTGGCAGCCACATATTCGGACGCAAGTTGGCTACAGCTTCGAGCAGATCTTTGTAAAAGTCTCTGGGATGGTTTCTCCAGGTGGAAACTTCAGTTTCTTCCTCACCCAGTGGCTCGATCTCGGTTGACCACTCATCGCTCTTGATAAGTACGCCGCTAAACGCATAGCAGAGGCGGTCATTATGAAATACCTTTGGCGTTGTCATCACGAGTAACTTCAGATCGTCATACTCGAATGTAAAAACAGCCGGCGTCTCCACGTTATACACACGCTGGAATCCAAGCTTTCTTGTCATCCTAGACAAGGCCTTCTCTACGTCATCCATCTTAAAACATGGGTACATGTACGCAGCATCTGCGCTGATCATGGAGAGCGTAAGTGGGCTTATTTGCGTGTTCATTATTCTTATCAGCTACCAACAAAAGAGACTTCGTAGCGGGGAATGACTAATTATAGGCGCTTACATCGCCCGTATCCCCTCAAATCAGCGGCAATTGTGTTGCGAAGTTGTGTCGTAGTCCAATTTGAGGCGGCAAATAGTGGGGATTATCCCCCAATTCTTAATCACAACGCGCAAATGCAGGCATTGGTTAATTCAGCATCAAAATCTTCTCATTCACAGCTTGGCACGTGAAAACTAACGAAACAATGCAATGCGCTTGGAGTGATATCTGTATCCTGAGCAAGCACAGCAATTCTTCTCTCCTCAGGGTATCTGGATAGGTCTGGCAACTTCGGCTGCTGGCGTGCAGGTCATCCAGCAAAACACTTCTTCTGTTCAGATCAAGCATATCATATTCTATGGCAGAGCTACAAGAATCCGCCGTGCCCCTGGCGACGGAACTCCTCGTTGCAACCTTCACCCCCGGTGGACAAGTCACGTTTCGAAACGAGGCATGGATAAAATTACTCGGACAAGAAACTGCGGTTTGGCAAGACATGACCGACGGAGACCGGGAAATGGCCAGTCAATACCTGGTAGAAGCGGCAGCCGGCACCCTGGTCACAAATCAGATTTTCTTCGCCCATATCGAAAACAGGGATGAACCCCTCCCTATTCTGCTACACTTCATACCCGTCGCGCCAGACCAGTCGATGGATGATGAAGCGGCCTGTGTTACGGTTACTGGTGAAATACTCGCTGAACCAGAAAGCTGGGTCCTTAGCCAAACCCAGCGCAACCGCATTGAAAATGTCGGCCGGATGACGCTCGGACTGATTCATGAAATCAACAACATGCTTACCAACATCCTGGGTAATTTCGAGGTAATCGAAAAATCAGGTATGTATCCGGATGAGGAGAATGAGCTTTCTGCTTACATGAATACGATCCGTAAAGCTGCACACGACGGCGCAGCCATGACACGGAGTATCAAGAAGTACATTCGCAACGAAAAGTCATCTGCATTCGAACTGATTGACTTGTCTTGCCTCCTGCAAGACTGCATTGCCTTTACCCGGCCTTACTGGTACAATGAACCGCGCCGGCAAGGTATTCACATTGAGTCGCTGGTAGAGCTCTCCTCAGTGCCGCGCGTTATGGGAGCTGCTGTGGAATTGAAACAGGTTTTTATCAACCTGATTACCAATGCCGTGCAGGCCATGCCGCGCGGAGGCCGGCTTACCTTCAAAACTTACAAAGAAGGAGACCAGGTCGTAGTAGCCATCTCCGATACAGGCAACGGCATGTCTGAAAAGACCAAGAACCGGATTTTTGAGCCTATGTTTACCACAAAAGGCAAGCAAGGCACCGGGCTCGGCCTGTCCTTATGCTACAGCATTATCCAAAATCACGATGCAAAAATGCAGGTCGACTCTGCATTGGGACAAGGCACAACGTTTTTTATGCGCTTCAAGCCACAATCTTCACCTGAAACGAAAGTGGTACAGCCGGCACACGTAGCTGAGAAGAAGCTTGCGCAGATCCTTGCAGTTGATGACGAACCAGGTGTTCGGAATGTATTGGCAAACCTGCTAACGCTCCAGGGCCACGAGGTCCAGGTTGCAGCATCGGGGCATGAAGCCCTCGATCACCTGAATGACGCAAAAGTTGACATCGTTTTTACGGATCATGGCATGCCTGGAATGAATGGCCGGCAACTGGCACAGGCAATAAAACAGTCAACTCCTGAATTACCCGTTGTCTTGATTACAGGAGATACCGACTTTGAAGAGAAACTGGAAGAAGTAAACGCTGTCATCGGCAAACCCTTTTTGCTAGAAGACCTGCAAAAAGTCATAAACGAGTTGGTTTAGCAACCATACCTACGTGTACTTCATCTACCAGTTGTATACTGGTACTTCAGCAAACGGATTTATAACGAATAGTACTTCTGGCTCCCAAACAGGCACTGCCAATACCTATCTTGGCGTGCGCTGGATCAATTGTGCAAGGCAAAGTACGACACTTTGGCAGAGCCGTCCCTTTGGCCTAGTTTTTGAACCCGCCCAAAATGCTCATATTGGAGTATTTTTCCGGCATTATGGCAGACTGAATGTCGGATGTTGTAAACTTTTGTGATTCAGATTGGCTTAAGATATAAGTTAACGCATTATATGATTGATCCTGACCTGTACATGTTGATAGAGGATGACCCGGAACAGTCCATTCCGCTCCCCACAGCTGAAGAAGAAGAGGAAATGAGTACGTCCTCAATTCCAGATTCGCTTCCGATTCTGGCATTGAGAAATACAGTTCTGTTCCCAGGTGTTGTACTGCCAATTACAGTTGGCCGTGACGCCTCTCTTAAACTGGTCAAAGATGCGTTTGGTGATGATTCGCTGATTGGGGTTATTGCGCAAAAAAGTAGCGATGTAGAAGACCCTACCCCGGAAGACTTATATGAATTTGGCACCGCTGCGTCTATCCTCAAACTGATCAAAATGCCGGACGGCTCAAAGTCGATCGTTATTCAGGGAAAGCGCCGTTTCCGGACACACGCTTACACGCAGACAGACCCCTACTTCAAAGCGAATGTAGAGCCGATAACCGAAGAAAAGTCGCCCGATCAGATTGAACTCGATGCGCTGATTCGTTCCATCAAGGAATTGGCTATCCAAATTGTAAACCTGTCACCCAATCTCCCGAGCGAAGCTGCCTACGCCATCCAAAACATTGATTCCCCAACGTTCCTCATCCACTTTATCGCCTCCAATTTGCAGGTTGAAGTGGACGACAAACAGGTCTTGCTGGAAACCATCCCTATCGCAGATCGGGCTGAACTGGTCCTCCAGCATTTAAACCGGGAATTGCAGGTATTGCAGCTCTCCGAAGAAATTCGGTCAAAAGTTAAAACTGACGTAGACAAACAACAACGCGAATACCTGTTGCGTCAGCAAATGAAAACGATCCAGGAAGAACTTGGCGAAGCGGAAGGCGGCGAAGCTGAGATCGGAGAATTGCGCAAACGCGCGAAGAAAAAGAAATTACCCGAGCAGGTGCGCGAAGCCCTCAACAAAGAACTGGATAAACTCTCGCGCACCAATCCTGCTTCACCAGATTACGCGGTAACCCGTAATTATGTAGACTGGATTCTCGACCTGCCCTGGAATTCTTATTCCAAAGACGATCTCGACATCAACCGGGCAGATGTTATTCTCAACGAAGACCACTACGGTCTCGACCGCGTTAAGAAAAGAATCCTGGAATACCTCGCTGTATTGAAGCTCAAAGGCGACATGAAAGCGCCTATCCTCTGTTTCCACGGGCCTCCAGGTGTTGGAAAAACGAGCCTGGGCAAAAGCATTGCTCGTGCGCTTGGCCGTGAGTTTGTTCGCATGAGCCTGGGCGGCGTACGCGACGAAGCTGAAATCAGGGGACACCGACGTACCTACGTAGGCGCCCTTCCCGGTCGCATCATCAAAGCCTTGAAACGCGCCGGCACCTCAAATCCTGTTATCATGCTGGATGAGGTAGACAAACTTGGTTCTGACTTCCGTGGTGATCCGAGCAGTGCCCTGCTCGAAGTACTCGACCCGGAGCAGAACAACGCATTTAACGACCATTACCTGGAGCTCGACTACGACCTCTCGAAAACATTGTTCATCGCGACGGCCAACTACCTGGATATGATCCCCTCTCCGCTCCGCGACCGTATGGAGCTGATTGAAATCACGGGATACACCCAGGAAGAAAAGCTTGCCATCGCGCGGCACTACCTCGTTCCGCGCCAGGTAGAAAACAATGGCCTGAAGCCAGAGCAGTTTTCGATCAAAGACGACGCGTTGAACCTGATTACTGACGGCTATACGCGAGAATCCGGCGTTCGTCAGCTAGAACGCATGATTGGCGCGGTTGCGCGAGGCGTGGCTAAAAAAGTGGCTACAGAAGAAATTGAGTCGGCCACGATCGGGACTTCCGACATCAAAGAGTACCTGAACGCCCGGAAGTTCTTCTCGGACACCGCGCAGCGTACCGAAGTGCCTGGTGTAGCAACAGGCCTTGCCTGGACACCTGTTGGTGGTGATATCCTGTTTATTGAAGCCTCCATTCTCAGGGGGACCGGCCGGCTCATTCTTACAGGACAGCTTGGCGATGTCATGAAAGAATCTGCCCAGGCAGCGTTTTCTTACGTCAAAGCACACTATCAAGCACTCAATATTCCATACGATGCTTTCCGCTACTGGGATGTCCACGTGCACATTCCCGCTGGGTCCGTCCCTAAAGACGGCCCTTCAGCAGGCGTTACCCTGCTGTCAGCACTTGTATCGATATACACACAGCGGCGTGTTAAACACACCATTGCGATGACTGGCGAGATTACGCTGCGTGGCCTGGTGTTGCCGGTTGGCGGTATCAAAGAGAAGGTGCTTGCTGCCAAGCGCGCGGGCATCAAAAAGGTATTGTTGCCTGAAAAGAACAAAAAGGACATCGAAGAAATCGATAAGTCTGTTCTGAAAGGCCTGAAAATTAATTACGTCAAGCGCATGAATGAAGTGCTGGATGAAGTGCTCTTGTTAGAAGCAGACACAGATCCGGTTGCACTCTTCAAAATTCCTGAAAATGAAAAGCCGGCGCGCGATGCAGTTAACGGAAATGGCAGTAGCATGCTGAGCGAAGAGAAGGTGGTAACGAATTAATTGCTCGCTACTTTCTGTCAGTAATGCTTTTACCTTTGCCGGCGCTGACTTACCTTTTTATCACAAAGCCTTGCATTAGCGAGGCTTTTGTGTTTTTCAGCGTATTTGTATTCCACCTAAAAAGTACCTAAACCCGCCCTATGAAAGCTATTGCCTGTCTGACGTTGCTTGCCCTGCTCTTGCTACACGCACCAACAGCAGCTGCACAATCGCAGAAAACAGCACACACCCTTAATCTCGACAAAGACTCAACGTCACCAGCAGCATCTATCAATCAAATTGCATGGATCGCCGGGCACTGGAACGGGGAAGCTTTCGGAGGCCAGATCGAAGAAATCTGGAGCGCACCCGCCGGCGGCGCAATGATGGGGATGTTCAGACTGATCCAGGGGGATGAAGTAGGATTTTACGAATTGATGACGCTGTTGGAAGAAGCTGGGAGCCTCGCGTTCCGGTTGAAGCATTTCAACAAAGACTTGACGGGCTGGGAAGAGAAAGATGAAACCGTTACAATGCCGCTGGTTGCGCTGGATGAAAACATTGCCTTCTTCGACGGCATTACCTTTCAGCGTGTTGACGATAAAACGCTACAAGTATACCTTGCATCTGAAAACAAAACAGGCGGATTTGACGAACTAACCTTTACCTACAAACACAAATAGCCCAGCGCGAGCAGAAAAAGGTAATTTACTTGCGCGGCGTGTTTTTCGCTTTCCGATTCTCCTCGTGTTCTTCGAGGATTTTGGCGTCCTCGATGTTGGGATCTAACCCTTGTTTAAACGCCTTCTCTGCTTCCGTAACAATGTCTACGGAAGCCTTGATTGTCGCATCAACAGCCTTGGTAGCAGCGCGGGTCAGAAACCCGCCTACAAATACAGCTTTCCCCAGGAAGTTCAGGTCCTCAAAGCGGATAATGTGGTTATCATCAGCCTTTCGATTGCCAGATCTTTTACCCCCCGACTGTTTAGAGCCGGCGTCTTGAGGGTCAGCCATATCGTTTGTCCGTTACTTATTCTTCCTTCTTTGGCGTGGATTTGCGGGTGCGGGTAGAGGTAGAGCGTTTACGCGTCGTTGTACTTTTTTTGGTTGTTGTACGCTTCTTGGGGGCAGGTTTGGGCGCTTCTTCTGCCGCTTCTTCTGCCGCTTCCTCGTCCTTGTACATGTTGTTTACCTGTTCTGCAAACACATTGCCTACCGCTTCGATCCCGTGCGCAAGCATGGCGAAGGTAGATTCAACCAGGAAGATAGCTTTTTCCTCAATTTTGAGAGAATCAAACTCATCTCGCGCCTGACGGTACTGCTCTTTATTATTTTTCGCTTTTTCTGCCATATCTTTAAAGCCCGGCGCAATGCGCGCGGTGCTATACTATGAGAAGGATTGCACAAATGAAAAAGGGCCGATGAACAAACTGGTAGACGAGACTTTTAAAGCCCATGTTTCATTTTTCCGTTATTTGCAGCGGATATGCAGCCTTTTACTTTCAAAGCGCCGCAGTATTCTCATAAAACACCCTGGCAAGCGTGCCTGAAAACGAAGTATCAACACCAGCTACGCCCCCTACCGCAGACGGGATTGTAATACGATCCACCGGTAGCTGGTATGATGTCCGTACCCCCGCCGGCGTTGTACCAGCCAAAATGCGTGGCAAATTTCGACTTCGTCAAGGCGCTACCACCAATCCGGTTGCCGTTGGCGACAATGTTTCATTGCGACTAAATGCCGACGAAACGGGTCTGATTACGGAGATCCATCCACGGCGTAACAAGTTGAGCCGGCGGGCAGCAGGCCGGCGTGTAGGCAAAGAGCACGTCATTGTCTCTAATATAGATGCTGCCCTGGTTATGCAGTCTGTCGAACTGCCAAAACCCAATCCCGGGTTTGTAGACCGCTTCCTGGTGATGGCTACTTACCACGACCTGGAAGCCGGCATCATTTTGAACAAAACCGACCTGCAGAATGAAAACAACCGTGGGAATGTAGCTTACTTCAAAGATATCTACCAGGACCTGGGATACAGCATCTTTCTCGTAAGCGCAAAGTCAGGCGAAGGGATGGACGCGCTCCGCGAATTCCTGAACGGTAAGGTATCTGTGATTGCTGGTCCTTCTGGCGCTGGAAAATCTACGTTGCTTAATGCACTTGAACCCGATCTCGACCTGCCAACGGGAGAAGTAAGCCTCAAAACTAAAAAGGGCCGGCACACTACAACCAACGCTGCCCTCTTCCCTATTAATGCAACATCCTACGTTGCAGACACACCAGGCATTCGTGAATACGGTCTTTTTGGCATCACAGCCGAGGATCTCGGTCATTATTACCCTGAGTTTGAACCCTACCTGAACCAGTGCAAATTCCCCAACTGCATGCACGACCACGAACCAGCGTGTGCAGTGAAAGATGCTGTAGAGCAGGACGAAATTCACCCCACCCGTTTCCACAACTACCTTAGCATCCTCGACTCCCTGTACCTTGGCGAGAAGGACGTTGGCCGCTAATGGAAGGTGCAGGGATTATTTAGCACGGATAGGAATCCAAACTTCTTCGCGGGCTTGGGGGTCAATAGGGTTATACCCCTCCGGCAAAATCTCGAACTGGGGGCGATCGTCCATTGCATACGCAGAATTGGGCAACCAGTCCTGAAAAATATACCCAAAGACGCGGGGAGCGCCACTGGCCGGCCCAACGTAATCGAATACTGCGTAAAGTCCAGTCTCAAGCGTAAATGTTTGCATGCCTTCAGGCACCTCACCTCCCTCGTCTACCTCTACTACAGCCCACTTTCTAAACACAGTAGTCGGAGTAAATGCTGCATCTCCATTTTTGTCATACACTTGCATGGAAATGTAGTCGTCCGTGATGCGCCCCTGTACTTCGTGCCGCCTTGGCATAAAGGATTGCCAGAGTGCCTGCGTCTTGTTTTCCATTAACGACATCTCCAACGAAATCCCAACCAGGTGTCTTGTTGGTGTGTTTTCTATTCTTACGTCCATGGGTTGCGCAGTTTGGTACCAGGGAAAAACAAGCTGTATAGCACTACAGGCTACCTGGTGCAGGCTCCGTCTTGCCCAAGACTGAAATAAATATTAAGCGTTTAGCACAACGCTAAACCGCATCATTCTTCCTGCGGAGGTGGCCGGCTTGAGTTTGTCAGATGATCCATCTGCGCCTGTTGGAGCGCGATCACCTCTTTTCGAAAATCGGCCAACTCCCCTCTGAGATCTTTTACCAGTTCTTCCAGTGCGTCGTTGTTATCAGCCGTCATTTCATCAACAAAAACGGCATTTGCAAGCGAGAAACCGAGAATACCGCCAATCACAACGGAAAAGGCAAAATAGCCGCGTAAAAGCAGCAGGTCCCAATCAGCCAACCCCTCCTCTTCAAGTTGGTCAGGAATTTCAAACCAGCCTTCGATAGTGAAGACCTTGAACATAGAATAATAGGCCACATAGGGATCGCCAAAGTATTTCTCCGAATAATCCTTGAACAGCATGTTTGCACCCATTGCAAAAATGATGTTGAGCAGAATCAAAACAAGAAACACACCCACAGATGCTTTTAAAGAGCGTAAAACGCCTTTCCAAATCTGTTCTGCATGCGGGATAAAACGCAGCATGCGGAAAAAGCGCAGAAAGCGCCCCATCCTAAGGAGCAGCACAATCTCAGCCCCTTCAAATTCTCCTTCAACAAAGGGATCCAGCAGCAGTGGTAATCCGAGCAGGACAATGGTAAAATCAAACCTGTTCCATGCGCTCTTCCAGTAGCCACGAAACCCCAGCAGCCTGGTTTTGACAAATACCTCGAACACATAGTACAGCATGCAATACACATCAAACTGATGTAGCAAGCGTCCATATTCCGCGTGAATGCCGGGAAAACCGTCCAGCACAAGCGCGGTAGTGTTCAGAAGAATAATGGTTATGACGAGGTACTCATTAACCAGGAACTGCAGTGTTTTTTTCATCAATCACACAAAACTCAGTGTTTCAACAAGGGATGGTGGCAGATACGTTAAATGTGCCGGCGGGTTTAACGGATTGGCGGTTTTCGCAGGTGAAAATCTGTTTTTTGTTGATACGCATGGGCTACCGCCAGCGTCATGTCGTCTTTGAACAAGCCGCCTGTAAAGGTAATGCTGCCGGGCACACGCCGCAGGGAAGCCGGCTTGTCTGGCAGGATGTCAAAACGATTTGGGACCACCACCGCAGGGTGACCGGTCAAGTTTGTGATTTGTAATGCCCCACCCCGAAAAGACGGTGCAACAAATACATCCACTTCTTCCATGACCGCTTCCATTTCCTGCATAAGCAGGGTGCGGTACCTGTTTGCCTGAATGTACTCTACCGCCGGTGTAAACCGCGCAGCACGAAAGGCATTGGGCCATGCACGACGCTCTTGCCGCACCATTGTGTCAACAGCGCCATTGCGCGTGATTTCGTCGAATGCTGCTGCGGCTTCAACGCCAAGCGTCAAGAGCAAAGGCTGTACATCTCTGGCCGGTAACTTGATAGGCACTAGCTCAATGCCGAGATCGCGCAGTACCTTCAGTGTGGCAGAATCGGCTTTTTGTCCATTATAGGTTCCTTCAAAGGCTTCTGCGACATATCCTACGCGCATACTGGCCAGTTCAGGAGCCGGCCATGCAAAAGGTGCATCTATCGAACTGCAGTCTGCGGCATCAACGCCGTGGATAGCGTCGAAAACCAGTGCGCAATCTTCTGCAGAGCGACACATCGGTCCAAGCTTGTCCATAGACCAGGAAAGTGCCATCGCCCCGTCGCGGCTTACACGGCCGTATGTCGGGCGCAATCCACTTACTCCGTTTCGGGTAGACGGCGACACGATAGAGCCGAGCGTTTCCGAGCCAATGGCAAACCCTACAAGACCGGCCGCAACGGCTGATCCGGGCCCGGCAGAGGATCCGCTTGATCCTTGCTCGATATTCCATGGATTTTTGGTAACGCCATCATACCAGACATCTCCCCAGGCAAGCGCGCCGAGGGTAAGCTTGGCAACGAGAATGGCGCCGGCTTCATCCAGCTGCTTTACAACAGCGGCATCTGCATCAATCACCTGGTCTTTAAACGGCATGGCGCCCCAGGTGGTTGGATAGTCTTTTACCGCGAGCAGGTCTTTCGCCCCCCATGGAATGCCGTGTAGCGGACCACGCCACACGCCTGCAGCAAGTTCTTCATCTCTGGCAGCTGCCTGGGCTAGTGCACGGTCTTCCGTTAGCGTCACTACGGCTTCCAGTAGCGGGTTGTATTTTTTCAGCCGCTTGAGGTACAGCCGGGTTAGCGCAGTGGCTGTAATTACACGCGATTTTATCAATCCCGACAACTGCGCAACCGGCAGGTATGCTAAATCTTCTTCGCTTGCAGGCAGCTGTACATCAGCCGGCTCCCATGTCGTGCGTGTTATTGCGCCAGCATCAGGCAAATGGCTGGCCACGCGCAGGTTTAGCTGAACGGCAGGCATCACGCTATTCGGCAATCGCTCCTCGCGCATTGTATTGATTTGGGCGAGGCTTTCGTTCAAATCTTCCAACATGAGCGTACGCTGCTCGGTGGTAAAGCTGAGGCCGGCAATCTGTTCAGCTTCAGCAATCATTTCTACGGTGATCGCAGCTTGCGCTTCCTGCTGCTTATGCAGGGCAAACAAGGCGCCAGGAAAAAGCGTGGATGACAATCCGGAAGCTGTAAAGAACTGCAGGAAACCGCGTCTATTGAAAGACATATAGCCAAACGAATAAATGAGCATTTACTGGCTTGAGTATAGCAAAATCGACATAAAATTACCGATTTCATCCGGTATAAATACAACGCTACGCATAAAAAAAGCCCCGCCAATCCTGAGATTGTCGGGGCTTTGAAAAAGCTTTAGGCTAGCGCTAGCTGTTCAGAAGTGCGCGTGCCTCGTTAGCAATATTTTCAGGTGTAAACCCGAAGTGTTCGAACAATACACCACCCGGTCCTGATTCGCCAAAACGATCGAGTCCGAATGACTTGCCTTCAACGCCTACATAGCGCTCCCAGCCCATTGTAGTGGCTGCTTCAACCGACATACGATGCGTGACAGACGGAGGCAGTACACTATCGCGGTATGCTTTCGGCTGCTCATCAAACAGCTCCCATGCCGGCATGCTAACTACGCGTACCGCATGTCCTTCGCCACGCAGCAGCTCTGCGGCATCCATGATGAGCGAGACTTCACTGCCTGTTGCGATCAGGATCAGATCCGGCGTTCCCTCATCATCGCTCAGGATATATCCGCCTTTCAGCGTACCTGAAGCATCGCCAAGGTTGGTGCGATCAAACGTTGGTACACCCTGACGCGTAAGCACGAGTGCCGTCGGCCGATCGGTCTGCTCAATGGCAGCGCGCCAGGCATAAGCCACTTCGTTTGCATCGCCCGGACGCATAACAACCAGGTTTGGAATCGCGCGCAGCGAAAGTACGTGCTCGACAGGCTGGTGTGTTGGTCCATCTTCGCCCTGCCCTATTGAGTCGTGCGTGAAGACGTAGGCTACGGGCAACTTCATCAGGGCGCTCAGGCGCACTGCCGGCCGCATGTAGTCGCTAAACACGAGGAACGTGCCACAGAACGGACGTACACCACCGTGCACTGCCATGCCGTTCACGATAGCACCCATGCCGTGCTCGCGGATACCGAACCGGAAGTAGCGGCCTTCCGGCGTATCTTTCTGGAAATCGGTGCTGCCATCAATATTGGTTTTGTTTGAACCAGAGAGGTCAGCAGACCCACCAACAAAGTTATCGATGCTGCTGGCGATGGCGTTGATGACTTTACCGCTAGATGCGCGGGTTGCCATTTTACTGCCGGCTTCAAAAACGGGGAGGTTGTCCTGCCAGCCGACAGGGAAGTCGCCACTCATCCACAGTTCATACTGTGCTGCCAACTCAGGGTACGCAGCTTTATACTGCGCAAAAAGACCATCCCACTCCTGCTCACGTGCAGCGCCTTCTTCAACGCTTTCGAGCATGTGTGTCCGCGCTTCGTCTGGCACGTAGAACTTCTTGTCTTCCGGCCAGCCAAGGTTGCGTTTGGTCAACACAATCTCTTCGTCACCCAGGGGTGATCCGTGGATTCCGGCGGTACCCTGTTTGTTCGGGCTGCCAAATCCAATCACCGTTCTAACAATGATCAAAGAGGGCTTGTCCCCTTCGAGTCGGGCAGCTTCAATGGCTGCTGTCAACGCATCAAGATCATTACCGTCTTCTACGTGCAACACGTGCCAGTTGTAAGACTCAAACCGCGCACCTACATTTTCTGTAAACGTGATGTCTGTGCTGCCATCGATAGAAATATCGTTGTCGTCATAGAGGTAGATGAGTTTCCCGAGACCAAGATGGCCAGCCATGGAGGCAGCTTCAGCAGCTACGCCTTCCATCAAATCCCCATCAGAGACAATGCCGTAGGTGTAGTGATCAACAATATTGTGATCCGGACGGTTGAACCGCGCTGCAAGGAACGCTTCTGCAATCGCCATCCCTACACCATTGGCAAACCCTTGTCCGAGCGGGCCGGTTGTTGTTTCGACACCTTTCGTCATAAAGTTTTCAGGGTGCCCTGGTGTGTTACTGCCCAATTGCCGGAATTGCATGAGGTCTTCCAGCGACATGTCGTACCCGGTCAGGTGCAACAGGGAATACAGCAACATAGAACCATGGCCGGCAGAAAGCACAAACCGGTCGCGATCCAACCATGCAGGGTTTTTGGGATTGTGGCGGAGAAATCTTTTCCAGAGCACATAAGCCATTGGAGCAGCACCCATAGGCAAACCCGGGTGGCCACTGTTGGCTTTCTGAATAGCATCAACGGAAAGAAATCGAATTGAATTTATGCTCTGTTCTGTCACTTTGGTGTCCTGCGCAACGACGCTCATGATTATTTCGGGGTATGGTACAAAATATCTAAATGAAGCAAATGCTACCCTGACTGTATTGACGCAGGAACGCCACGTCCAAGCAACACGTTGCTTTTAGATATCGGCTAAAGATAAGGTGAGATTAGCAACTACTAATGTTAATGAATTAAGAAGCTGCACTATCGATAAATTGCGAAATGCACTCGGTGGTTTTCTGGAGCACATATTCTCCATTTACCAGCACTGATGGCACGCTTGACATCCCTGTTGCTGAAATTTTCTCGCGCTGTTCCAGGATCACGCGGCGATAAAGCTGTGAACGCCAGCGGTTGTTCAGCAGCGCAACATCGAGTCCGAGAATGCCGGCGAGTTCACGCACCTGCTCTACAGGGAGTCCACGTGTTTCCTGCATCGCCATTTGTGCGTCGAGCATTTCGAAGAACTTTTCCTGTTCTTTGGCAACGTAAAGCGCTTCAATCTGCGGCAGCGAGCTTTCACGGAGCGGGAAAGGAATCATATGAAAGCGAACACGGTCCTGGTACTTCGTGATGACCTCTTTCATCACCGGGTGTGTGCGCTGGCAAGAGGGGCAGTTCGGATCGAAAAACTCAACCACGGTAACGGCTGCATCTTCTGGGCCTACTACCGGGTCAAATGAAGAAAGGATGCTACGGTAATCATCCATTTTAGGCATCCGCGTGTCAATCTGGCAAACATCTGCAGGGTCAGCACCCGCAGCGCCTGTAGCAGCAGCTGTTGCTGTCGCAGCCGTTGCGGCCGGAGGCGCTTCAACTTCGAGGTTGTTAAAGTAAAGCAGGTCGGCCCCAATGAGCACCACGGCAACGCCGGCAAGAATTTTATACAACTGCATGGAGCGCGCTGGCCCTTCTTTGCCGGCTACACTCGAAGAGGTAAACACATCATACAGCATAATAGCAAACATGATTGCCATGATGGCAGCAGAAGTCAAACAAAGCGCACAGTACTCCCCAATGCTTGTTGCCTGAATGTAAACAAGATAGCCTGAATACAGAAAACCAAGACCGATCATGCCGGCGCGTAATTTTTTGAATTTGGATACATCAGCGCCTTTTGCACGTGCTACGAGGAAGCCAAAAACTGAAAGCAGCCCGTAGAAAATCATGCCCCAATACACATTGGAGATGCCGAAGAGCTTGCCGGCGTCGCTCGTCACTACGGCTTCACAGTTAAAAGTAGCTGCTTCTTCAGCTGAAGGTGGGTTGAACCCCCAACAGCCCTGATCAAATCCGCGGCTTTGCTGAATCATCAAATGAACAGTGACAATTACACCTATGATCGCCAACGCAAAAAGCGCCTGGTCGATAAAGGGACGATAGGTACTGAGTAAGGTGGAGGTAGCAGGAGCAGAACTGGATTTTGCTCCCTTTCTTTCGTTTCTGGTTTTGCGTGCCATTCCGCTATTCTGGGCAGGGTAGGAAAATTATTGAACTGATACCTAAGTATATTCGTCCCATCAGGAAACTGTACTAACGTAGTGCATTCGGCGCTACATGCAGGTATACTGGATTTGCTTCAATACGCCCTCATCCTGCGGAGGTTCGGCCACTGCAGGAGATCATTTACTGAAGAATCGGTCAAGAAAGTGGAAACCTCGACATCTCGAACGCCAGATATTTTACCGGCACGTATTTCAAAGTCCGAAATCCCGCAGATGTATACCTGGATTGCACCAACGCACGACTGGCTCGCTGTACTGGTTGAAGCAACGGCGCGCAAGCGCGGCCTGGAAAAGGCCAACATACAGGCAGGTGAATCCATAATGGAAGTGGCCGTGGGCACGGGATTATCGTTCAAACACATTCTCCAGCAAAACGTCAGCGGTACCAATGTAGGAGTCGATCTGACGCCGGCCATGCTAAAAAAAGCCCGCAAACGCGCCAAGAAATACGGTAAGGACAATTATACCCTGCAACTTGGCGATGCTTATGCGCTAGATTTCCCCAACGGTTCGTTCGACCTGGTCATGAACAGTTATATGTTCGACCTGTTACCTGTCTCTCACTTCGTACCCGTACTCAAGGAATTCCATCGGGTACTCAAACCCGGCGGCCGGCTTGTGCAAATCAACATGACCCCCGGCGAAGCCTGGTACAATTTTTTATGGGAAGGCCTCTACCGCCTGCACCCAGCCCTGCTTGGCGGCTGCCGTGGCGTTAGAATGAAGCCCTACTTCGAGGAAGCCGGCTTCTTAGAGGTAGAAAGGGAGTACATTAGCCAGCGAACGTTTGCGTCGGAAGTGGTGTTTGGGTTGAAGGGGGAAGGAATGTAAACTTCAAAATTCCTTGTTCGGTGTCAGGGGTGTTCAGAAAAAATAGTAGCTGTCAAAGTTCAGTTCGTTATTAGCAATTTAGTGTGCTGGACGTCCACCAAATGCGCGGCGGTGTGCGAGGGACTTTTATCGA